>NZ_JBHUKY010000078.1:133237-133984 GCF_042684125.1 Paenibacillus rhizoplanae
GCAATGTCACCTGAAAACCTTTGGGACGACAACCCGAGAATTGTTAGGACTGCAAGATTGGCTGAGTGAACACGGCTGCCTTGAGGTGGTGATGGAGAGTACCGGCGTGTTTTGGAAACCGGTATGGAACATCTTAGAGGGCAGTTGTGATCTGGTCTTGGCCAACGCCCAGCGGGTAAAGAATATGCCGGGTCGAAAAAGTGACATGCAAGACGCGCGCTGGTTAGCGCAATTGCACCGTTGCGGGCTCATTGAAGGCAGTATGGTGCCAGAACAGGACATCCGGGATTTGCGAGATTTGACCCGTTACCGGAGTAAGATGGTGCAGGCGGTGACGGCGGAGAAGAACCGCATCCACAAAATCCTGCAGGATGCCAACATCAAGCTAACCACCTTTATGTCCGATCTATATGGGGTTTCGGGACGGGGCCTGCTCCAGAAGATCATGGACGGCGAGGTCGTAGACGAAGTGGCCGTTAAAAACCTGGTCAAAACCCGTTTAAAAAAGAAAGTTCCGCAGTTGCTAGACGCGCTCAATGGCAAGTTGCGCCGTCATCATCGGGAGATGATTCGAGACCATTGGGACCACTTGGTCTATTTGGAGAAACGGATCACGGAGCTGGAAGCTCGAATCGAGGCGAAGGCAGAACCGTATCTGGAGATGATTGAACAAATTGACTCCATTCCAGGAATTGAGCGGACGTCTGCCGTGACCATCTTTGCAGAAGTGGGGCCGCATGTCGCGGA
>NZ_JBHUKY010000078.1:133994-267961 GCF_042684125.1 Paenibacillus rhizoplanae
TCCCGAGTGATACGCAGTTTGCATCATGGGCGGGGGTGTGTCCAGGGAACAACGAAAGTGCTGGAAAGCGAAAAAAGTCAAAAACGATGCAAGGGAACAAGCATCTGAAAGGGGCCTTGTGTCAGGCGGCTTGGGCGAACTCTCGCTCCTCGAACCGGATCGGCCAATTCTTTCGACGAATACGTAAGAGACGGGGAGATAAAAAAGCAAACGTCGCCACCGCGCATTTGCTGATTCGAATCCTCCATGCCCTGATGCGGGAGAAAAGGTCATACCAAGAAATAGACGTCTCACTAGGCGATGAGACGTCCAAGAAAAACCCGTTGGATCGGTACGTGCAATATATCCAGCAGTTAGGATATAGCGTGCAATTAAATCCTATCCAATAGTCTCTCCTTTTTCAAAAAAAACGAAACGTTATTTTGGGGCGGTGGGTCTTTTTTTGTCAAAATCCAGTCTGCGGCGCATTTTCCGATACTTTTATTTTCGTATTAAACCGGATACATGGAGCCGCGCGCTTCCTAAGGATGAAACAGCTCAACTCTCGCCTGCAGCTCCGCCCTAACTTCATCCGGAATTTCCTTCATCGTAAGATCATCGCCCAGGAACAACAGCCAATTTGTGACTTCCTTCAGCTCCTCCGTGCGGTTCACCTCGACCTCCATTTTCAGAATAGCGGTAGTTTGGTAGGGGTTAGTGTAGGACAGCGTCACCCTGAACGGGTGATATTTGCGGTATTGGGCAATGGCCCGGGGACCGAGCTCCAGGACAAGGTTGTTCTTCACCTGCTGCTTGCTTAGCTTCTCCTTAATTTTTTTCGCGCTTGGCCTGTTGGAACCCGGGGAGGGGATGACATCCGTTAGCTGATCAACCGGGATGATCCGTTTCCTGGAGGCGTCCAGGTCGAAGCACTCGATAAGCCACAGGCTTTTCTCCTGGTAGAGACGTAAAAGATACACAGCATAAGAGATATCCTTCTGGTCTTCCCGGCAGGTAATTAGCAGATATCGGTCCGCCAGCAGGAGCCGGATCAGCTTGTCCAGCATAGGGTGGGGGAGATCGGACAGGTCCAGCAGATCGGGATTGCCCGGGTGGGTGCCCTCGAACAGCAGGATCTGATTGAGAAGAACAAGCTCCTCCTGCTGATTCTCCGAGATGAGCCCCAGCAATTTCTCCGTCAGCGACTGGCGGCTCCTGAGATAAGGAAGCTGGCCGTTTCTTGTCGCCATGAAGGCAATGAACAGCGCTTTGACCTCGTTATCCGTGAACCGGACCACCGGAAGGATAGAGTTACGCATAACGGAATACCCACCATCCCGGCCCACCTCAGCGACCAGCGGCATTCCGAGCGCCTCAATCTCCCGGATATCCCGCTGGGCGGTTGAACGCGAAATATTGAATTCCCGCATGATTTCCGTCAGCGTAAAATGGGCACGATTGTTAATGTACCGCATGATGATGTTGATCCGTTCTACTTTTTTCATGGCGGCTCCTAAACAGGTTCATTTTTTGACATGATTCAAGGTTATCATATACATAGCAGGTGAGGAACACAAATATGAATAAAGGCGGGATATGACAATGGCAGGGTATACTATTGCAGAGAAAGACAGCTTTACGGTGATTGGTCTGGGCGTTGATCTTAAGAGTGATTACACGGATTATGCCGGGATTTATAAGGAGAAAGCGGATTTTTGGCAGGCGGTCAGTGAAGATGGCAGGCTCGATTTGTTAAAAGGGATTGCGGCGAATGACTATGTGTTTGTGGTGAACGAAGCGGTGAACGGCAAGATGATGCATTATGCCGGGGTGATGGCAGGTGTAGCCGCACAGGTTCCGCAGGAAGCCCGGGTGATCCAGTTCCCGAAGGGGGAATACCTTGTAGTGGCAGGAGAAGGAGCGACGACGGAGGAGTTGAGCAACACCTTGACGGGCCTGGCCTTCGGACAAGCTTTGCCGCAAGCAGAAGGATATGCCTACGTAGGAGGGCCGAATGCGGCTGTGGAGATGGGCAGCCGGGACGACTCGCTGTATGGTGAAATGTGGATTCCTGTCGTCAGAAATTAAGTAATTTAATGGAGGATAAACTAACTATGGCATATACCGTTGATTTCAAAGAGGTGTCTGTGCAAGGTCTGGAATCGTCGCCCGTTGTTGAGGCGCTGGCGGGTCTGCGTGCGAATGAGGCGCGCTATTTCATGAACAAATATAAGCATGAATTCACAGTCGTGCCGGCCAGTGAAAGCCAGGATACGCTGGATTACGTGAACGGGATTCTGAGCAAGGAGCGGGGTCTTGAATTTGCTGCCAAGCCACTGGAAACCTCGCAGTTCCAGGTCGAGAACATCCGGTTTGCCTACGTTTTCTATGAGGATGGTCTTGCGCTTAACGTCATGTACACAGTGGATGACCCCAAGAAGCGGGCGGTTGGGTTCAAGCTCTCGGAGGGAATGGAGATTCCGAAGGAGCTGGCGGACAAGTTCAAGTTCGCGCGGCAGAAGTCGAAGCTGGCCGGAACAATCCGCGGATCGTTTTTTGTGATTAAGGGAGAGTACTAATAAAAATCTCCACAAAGTGAAGTTTAAGCTTCGGAGTCTATTCAGATACTTTGCGGGGCCCCAAAACATAAAGGTTCTTAAAAAGGGGCTGCCAATCTGGCAGCCCCTTGTATCGTTCAAATCTCCTCCGCTGTATACGTCTTCTGGGTGCGGAGAACCGGGAAGAACCGGTACATCCAGAGCACGGTAATAATCAGGGTGCCCACTCCGCCGATGACGGTTGCAGGCACGGCTCCGACCAGCCCGGCCATCGTGCCGGACTCGAATTCGCCAAGCTGGTTCGAGGTACCGATGAATAACGAATTCACTGCGTTTACCCGGCCCTGCATCTCCTGCGGCGTGTTGACCTGCACCAGTGTCGAGCGGATAACGACACTCACAACATCCGAGCCGCCGATCAGAACAAGCGCAAACAGGGACAGCCAGAAGCTGTGGGAGATGCCGAACAGCATCGTGGCCAGGGCGAAGACGACCAGCGAGGCGAACAGCATCCGGCCGATGGCCCGTTCCACCGAATAGCGGGTCAGGATGAGCGAGACGATGATCGCACCTACCGCCGGGGCAGAGCGCAGCAGGCCCAAACCGAGCGAGCCGGTCTTCAGAATATCCTCGGCGAAGATTGGCAGCAGTGCCGTGGCCCCGCCAAGCAATACAGCGAACAAGTCCAGCGAGATCGTACCCAGGATAATCTTGCGGGCGAAGACAAACCGCAGACCGCTGAGGAAGGTGTCCATGCTGACGGCGTCCAGCTTTTTGACGAAGTGAACAGTCTTGACGAAGAAGATCAGCACTGTAGATACCAGCAACGCGGCAAGCGAGGCGATATAAGCGGCAGCTGTACCCCAGACCACGAGGACGCCCCCGAGGGACGGGCCGACGATCATCGCCGTCTGCATTGCAGACGCGGACCAGGCCGCTGCCTTCGGGAGCTGATCCCGATCCACAATGTCCGGCACCAGCGCCGCCGAGGCCGGACTCTCGAAGGTACGGCACGCGCCAAGCACTGCTGCGGCTGCCAGCAGGTGGACCGCGCCGAGCCAGCCTTCGATGCTGCCGAAGACGAGCAGCAGCACGATGAGGCACTCTGTCAGCTGGCACAGGAACACAATGGTTCGGCGGTCATAGCGGTCTGCCGTCTGTCCGGCAGGCAATGTCAGCAGCAGCATGGGCAGGAATTGGGCCAGCCCGACCAGTCCAAGCTGATAGGCGCTGCCGGTCAACGCATACATCTGCCAGCCAATCGCCACCGACAGCATCTGGAAGGCGCTGGTGGAGAAGATCCGCGCAATCCATAGGCGCAGGAACGAACGGTTATGCAGTACAGACGAGCGTGGAGTATTCATATCTGGTGTATTCAATGTATTCAACGGGTGTCTTCCTCCAAGCGATAGGGATGGGGTTCAGTTGCGGGGGCCGGCTTCCGCCCGCGCATCTCAGGGTGTTCCTGGAATATTAAGGAGTAATTCTTGCCGTAACGCGCCTCCAGCTCCGTGGCGAAATCCTGCTCTATGCGCATCATCACGACATCGTGATAATAAGACGTCTGAAGCACATCCAGCACAGCCGGATGGTTGCTCTCCAGCGCCGAAGCCTGCGAATGGCGGGTGAAGCTGCCCAGAAGCGAGGTCTCCTTATCCAGCAGGAGCGAGAAGTTCCGGGCGGCCTTCGGCCCGCCTGCAGGTACGCTATGCACAATGACACGCGACAGCGCTGTAGGTATGTCACCTATCACCATCAGGTGGACGGTAATTCCCCGCTCTTCGGCAGCAAGAAGTGTGTCTTCTATCTGGTGCAAATCCTCCGCCCAAATATCTACCAGAATCTCCGTGCTGGCATTGGCAGCAAGCCGCCTTACCGCCAGATCCACCTGCGCGTCTCCCTTCCAGTTGCTGAAGAAGGGCGGTGCGGCAGGCAGGTGGGTCAGCTCGTTCTCCAGTAGGCGGGCGGTGCGCTCAAATTCCGCCTGAAGCAGCTTAACGACCTGCCTTACCGGAATTGCAGCGAAGGTAACCGGCTCGCCTTCGATTGTCCGGCAGACTCCTTTATCTACCAGACTGCGCAGCGCGGCATATACATTGGACCGGGACACGGACACCTGCTTGGCGACCTCATAGCCCGAGGAGGGCGGCTGGCCGTGCAGCGCGAGATAGCAGCGGGCTTCCAGATCGGATAAGCCGAGCTTGCGTAATGCTTCAATCATGGGTGAACCGCCTTTCTGTGAGTGTGTAATGCTTCGTTGTAGTTTGTTACAAGTAGGAGTATTTCAAAATACTACTCCGATCATAAAGTGCTGTCAAGCAGCAATATCCGGCCTGCCGCAGCACCGGGCGTCTCACAAAAATGATTACAGTCGGGTGAAATCAGGTAATAACTCTCAAGCGGCTTTTGAAAAGCCGATATGCAAGAGAGTCTCGACTATAAACCAATGACAGGATGAGGACTTATGCGCAAAGCAATTCTGACTACCATGCTCATCTCCAGTCTGTTAATGGCTGGCTGCGGCAATAACGGGGCGGCAAATGGCGGTACGGCGGCTACTCCAGAGGCCGGACAAGCAGCGACGGCAAGCCCTGAGGTTACACCCGAGGTCACGCCGGAGCCGGCAGCTGAGGCTACCGCAGAGCCTGCACCGGAAGCTACGGCACAGGCACCAGCGCAGACGACCGCACCGGAAGCCACGCCGAAGGCCAGTGCGGCGGCGGGGGATTCGCAGCGGCAGACTTATTTTGACAAGCTGGATAAGATTGAAGCGGGTCTTGGCGATCTGAAGGCGCTGTCGGACAGTGGCGTAACGGCAGATATGAAGGAAGCGGCCTCCAAGGAGCATGAGCGCTGGGACAAGGCGCTGAATGAAATCTACCAGGAGCTTAAAGCGCAGCTTCCCGAAGCCGATATGGCGAAACTGAAAGAGGAGCAGCTAAGCTGGATCAAAGAACGCGATAAGGCGGCAGAGGAAGCCGCTGCCAAATATAAGGGCGGAACGATGGAGGGGCTGGAGTACGCGGCAACCTTGGCTTCAGTGACGAAGGAGCGTTGTTATAAGCTGGTGGAGTTGTATATGAAATAATCAAATAGCGCAGCAGCTCTCTCGTAAGGAGGGCCGCTGCGCTATTTTTTTGACCATTTGTATGACTGATGAATTATTAATATTAACTTAATCCCTTCCTGACCTGATTGCGCTCTTGCTCCACTTCCAGTTCAATAACGGACCTAAGAATTACCTCATCCAGCGCGCTTTCATCATAGCTAATAATGGCAGCATCTTCCCATAGACGCAGCATTTGATTTTCCTCCGCCAGCCTCAGCCAATCTGCTTCGTATTCCTTTCTCTGATTAGATTCAAGGGGGAGGCCTTGACTATATTTTTTCACGATAAGCAAGTAACTCTCCTGATCGATGGCGCCGCTATAAAAGGGTACGACACCATCCGTGCCATGAATCCCAGCTGATTGATATTGTTCTGTGACATTAACCATATGCACCGGCTGTATACGATCCCGCAACAAATGCAATACGAAACGCAGCCCGGTCTGGTCATGCGCATTATCCGCCACCCAAATGACAATTATGGCATGGTGCGGGATGCTCTTCACGGTCTGTGCCATGCGGACAAGCTGATTCTCTTGGTTGTAATGCTGGCTGATGCTGTAATCCTCATCACGTTCCATCATCCATAGATGCCTGTTCTGCATTCCGGGTATTGTATCCAAGCCTGATAAGGGCCCAATTGAGAACAATTCATTAAAAGACAGTACTTGGCTTGTCTCACGTATGCCGAGGGCGCTGAGCGTTACTTTTAAGGAACCCGCATCCGACATGCCGAAAAGAATATGTACATATTCTTGATCAATTCGTTCATTCATATCTCCCTGTGCCTTTTCCATAAACACCCTCCCAACCAATCATATCAAACTATAATACCACATATTGGAACTTAACTTACCCGTTATAAAAGTCGATTCTAGGCTGAAAGTGCTTTTTTTTGAGCAGAATGGATTCCCATTATTTGATACACTTGTGCATATTTAGTGGTGTGGTGTAAGGCCGCTGAATGGAAATCTAGAATCATAGGAGGAGTTAAGTCCATGGTTAGAAAAAAGAGGTCGCTTAAGAAATCATTGCTCACATTCTTATTATCCTGTCTGCTGGTCTTACCGCTTGCTCTCCCGCCCGCTCCGGCACATGCAGCTTCTACCGGAAATCTTCCCGCCAGGCAGGCAGAATATCTGGACCGTGGATTGGTGGCGGTTCTAACGGATGGCGGCGTCTTTTTGAGCTGGAGGTACTTGAATACGGATTCAGATGAAATCGCTTACAATGTTTATAAAAACGGGATCAAGGTGAACCCGGCTCCGATCGTAGACTCTACCAGCTATGTGGATACGACGGGGGCGGACAGCTCGCAATACCAGATTTCTGCGATTGTTGCGGGGAAGGAGGAAATGCAGCCCGGGCGGGCAGCGGTGTGGCATAACGACTATCTGCCGATTCCGCTGGATAAGCCTGCCGATGGCCGGACCAAAGACGGGGGGACGTATTCCTATTATGCCGGAGATGCCTCTGTTGGAGATCTGGACGGGGACGGGGAATATGAGATCGTTTTCTTGTGGAGTCCCAGCAATTCGAAGGATAACTCACAAGCCGGCTATACCGGGAACGTCTACATCGATGCGGTCAAAATGGACGGCACCAAGCTTTGGCGCATTGACCTTGGCGTGAACATCCGGGCCGGGGCGCACTATTCGCAGCTGATGGTGTATGACCTGGACGGCAACGGCAAAGCTGAGGTCGTGGTCAAGACAGCGGACGGCACCAAAGACGGCCAAGGTATGGTCATCGGTGACGGCACCAAGGATTACCGTAATGACGGAGGCTACATCCTCAGCGGGCCGGAATATCTGACGCTGTTCAACGGCCAGACGGGTGCTGCTGTATCTACGGTGGACTATGATCCGCCAAGAGGCAATGTAAGCGATTGGGGAGACGGATATGGCAACCGCGTCGACCGGTTCCTGGCCGGGATTGCTTACCTGGACGGTGTGAAGCCAAGCGTTGTAATGGCCCGTGGCTATTATACAAGGACAACGCTTACCGCATATGACTACACGAATGGCGCGTTGGTGAAGCGTTGGAACTTCGACACGAATGAAGCTGGCGCACAATATGAAGCACAGGGTAATCACAACCTGAGTGTGCTGGATGCAGACGGTGACGGCCGGGATGAGATCATGTACGGTGCGCTGGCGATAGACGATGACGGCACGCTGCTCTACAGCACCGGACTTGGACATGGAGATGCGATGCACGCCGGGAAGCTAGATCCGAACCGGGAAGGGTATCAGGTCGTCAGTGTGCATGAGCATAAGGATGCTGCTTACGGACTGGAGATGCGCGATGCCGCTACAGGAGAGATCCTCTGGGGCCAATTTACCGGAAAAGATACCGGGCGGGGCATGTCGGCGGATATCGATCCGGAGCATCCCGGTTATGAGTCCTGGGCATCCACGATTGTGAACGGGCAGATGGACCCGTTATCCCGCGGCTACGCAGCGGACGGTGAGGTGATCTATGAGCAGAACGAAGTCCCGCGAAGCGCGAATTTTGCAATCTGGTGGGATGGGGATCTTCAGCGGGAGCTGTTCGACCACGACTGGAATAACACGACGGCGGAAGGCATTCCGCTCATTTACAAGTGGGATTACCGGAAGAAGCAGCTGAAGGAGATTTTTCGGGCGGCGGGTGCGCTAACCAATAATCATACCAAAGGCAATCCGGCACTTCAGGCGGACATCCTGGGCGATTGGCGCGAAGAGCTGCTGCTGCGCAGCGAAGACAGTAAGGAGTACAGACTCTATACCACTACGATTCCTACAACCTACAGAATTCCAACACTAATGCAAGATCCGGTGTACCGGCTGGGGATTGCCTGGCAGAATGTAGCGTACAACCAGCCGCCGCATACCGGCTTCTATCTCGGGACGGAGGCAACGGCATTTCCCAAAGCAAATCTGACACTGACCGGCGCACCGCAACCGCTGGAGCAGGTCCACCACTTCGGGTTCGGTACGCAGCCGCCAGCCGGAACAACTTCTGTGCAGGCTACGCCGTACACGGAGGGAACGGGATATGGTTTCGAGAGCATAAGCGGAATCACCTTAGGCGCAAGCCACGCTTCCCTGCCGGAGAACACCAAGTTTGCGGTTGACCTGCCGGATGCCAATTACAAGGTGACGCTCAAGCTGGGCAGCGGAGACAGAGACTCGAACGTAGGGGTCAAATCTGAATTTGTGCAAAAGCTGGCGCTCACCCAGGTCCGTGCCGGCACACCACTGCTCTATTCCTATGACATTGCAGTGGTGGATGGCCAGTTAGAGTTTATTTTCTCCGGCACGGCTGCCGATGTGCAGGAGATTAAGATCGAGAAATACCCGCAGAAGGTCCCGGGAAGCGGAACAACCATCTATATGGCTGGTGACTCGACGATGCAGTCCTACAGCGGAATGCAGGCTCCGCAGGAAGGCTGGGGCCAGCAATTCAGTAAATACTTCAGCAGCGGAGTAACGATCCAGAATGATGCCATCGGCGGCAGAAGCAGCAAGTCGTTCATGGTGGATGGCCGTCTGGATAGTATTCTGCAGCGGATCAGGCCGGGTGATTACTTCTTCATCTCCTTCGGTCATAACGATGCCAGCGCAGGCATTCCTGACCGTTATGCCTCTCCGGCAGATTATGCAGCGTACTTGACCCGCTATGTGAACGGAGCCAAGCAGCGCGGAGCGACTCCGGTTCTGTTAACGCCAGTAGGACGCAGGGACTTCAATACGATCACTCAGGAATTCAACGTAAGCTTCCCTGAATATGTGAAGGCGGCGAAGGAAACAGCAGCCGGACTGAACGTGCCGCTGATCGATCTGAGCCAGTTGAGTATTGCAGATTATAACCGGATCGGCCTGGCCGCTACGGAGAAGATTTTCCTCTATGCCAATCCGGGAGAATATCCGAAGTACCCGAACGGGGTCGGCGATAATACCCATTTCAGCACCTACGGCGCGCAGGTCATATCCGGTCTGGTAGCGGGCGCAGTGAAGGAGATGGACCTTAGTATATCCCCCTTTGTGATCGATCCCGGGATCACGGAACCGGAGCCAGAGCCGGAGGTACAACGTTACGAGGAGAACTTCGAGGGCGATCCGGCCGCTGCACAATACTCGATGGTGAATGCTACGGGCACTGCCGGAACGATGGCGGGGACGGTTACAGAAGAGAACGGGAACAAGGTATTATCTGTGACGGGTTCCGGCTCCGGCAACCGCGCCAAGGTATTCCGCCTGTTCGATGCGGTGAACGGTGACATTGTGAATGTCGATTTCAACTGGCATTCCGGCAATGTGGGCGCTGTCCCGTCGGAGGGGCATCTGAGTCTGCAGGATGCGAATGAGAATCTGATGTTCACCCTGTTCACCAAGACTGGAGCGGCAAGTCCGAATACGAACATTCATTATTTTACTGGCCCGTACACACCAGACTATGGTACCGGCACCACTGCCATTCCAGGGGGCGGGACCGCTACGACTATTCCCAAGAATCAGTGGGTAAATGTTAAGCTGAAGATTGATTTTGCCGGAAAAACCCTTGATCTCACCTTAACAAGTCTCGCTAACCCAAGTGTCACCCAGACGATCCGTGATATTCCGCTGAGTCCTGGCGTCTATGCGAATAACGTTAGGGGCTTGCGGTTCCTGGGTACGCGCAAAGGAGGAGGAGGCACGCTGAACTGGACCACCCGGATCGACAACGTGAAAATGGAGGGCACCAAGCTGCCGGTGGCAGCAGGCGATATGGCGGCGTTGATTGCGCTGCATCAGGAAGTGAAGGCTATCGACCTCACATCCTACACGGAAGCCTCTGTAGCTGTGGTGCATAGAGCCTTGAGCGCTGCCGAGGCGCTGATCGGAACAACAGCCTCGCAGGCGCAGATCAATCATACGGTGAATATGCTGACCGTTGCACTCGACTCACTGACCCGTGAGCCTGCTGGGGATATTAGCGCGTATTCCTTTGATTTTGGCTCCGGCAGCGCAGCAGACGGCTATACGAAGGTGGATGCCAAACGGGCCTACGTGGAAGGGAACGGCTACGGGTTCGCCGACACCGCGCTGGTCCAGGACGAGAACCGGGGAACCGGCAATCTGCTGACAGAGGACTTCACCCGTGTGAACGGGACCTCTTTCGTAGTGGAGATGAAGCCGGCGAATTACCGTGTGACGATGACCATTGGGGATGCGCAAGAAGTGACCCAGACCGATGTTACGGTGGAGCAAATGAACAAACTGCCGGCCACCACCATCCCCTCAGGCCAATTCAAGGAAGTGACATATGATGTCGCCCTGATCGATGGCGTATTTAACTTCAGCTTCTCCGGCAGTACGCCGAAGATCAACGCGCTGAAGATCGAGCGCCTGCCGGAGCAGGGGGCGGCCGATAAGCCAACTCTCTATCTGGCGAGCGATTCTACAGTGGCCAATTATGCGGAGAGCTACCGTCCGCAGGCGGGTTGGGGCGAGACGCTGGGCCGTTATTTTGACACAGAGAAGATCGGCATTGATAACCGGGCAGTCGGCGGACTAAGCAGCAAAACCTTCCTGAACGGCGGATATCTCAATAATATTCTGCTCGGTATACATGAAGGAGACTATCTGTTCATGCAGTGGTCACATAACGACTCCACGCCTTCCCGGCCGGAACGTTATCTTACCCCGGAACAGTTCAAGTTGTATCTGGAGGATTACATTAACGGTGCTGTGCAGAGAGGTGCGATTCCAGTCCTGGTTACACCAGTGAACCGGAGGGATTTCAGTGGTGAAGTGCTGAACAAAAGCTTCCCGGCATACGTGCAGGCGATGAAGGAAACGGCGCAGGAGACGGGGACGCTGCTGGTTGATTTGAATCAAGCGAGCTGGGAGTATTTTCAGGAGCTGGGCACAGAGGGCACCAAGTCGATCTTCATGTGGACGGGAACCACGGAGGACAACACCCATCTGCAGATGAACGGTGCGATTAAGGTCTCGGAGCTGGTAGCGGGGCTGGTGAAGGAGCTGAATATTCCGTTGTCCGCCTTAGTTACTCTGGGAGGAGAACAAGCGGACCAGACCCCGCCGCATACGGCTGCGGCAGTGAAGGGAGCAGAGCAGAACGGCTGGTACACATCGGCGGCAGAAGTGACGTTCACCGCGAGCGATGAGCAGTCCGGGGTTGACCAGACGTATTTCAAGGTGAACGGCGGGGAGCTTCAGGCCGGCAGCAAGCTGACGATAAGTGAGGAGGGCAAGCACACCCTGACCTATTGGAGTGTGGATAAAGCTGGAAACAAAGAGGCTGAGCAGACGCTGGATGTAGCGGTTGACCTCTCGCCTCCGGCGGTCGTCATTCAGGGAGAGGCACAGTATACGATTGACCAGCAGGTCGAGCTTAGCTATACGGCTTCCGATACGGTGTCCGGTGTAGCAGATCTAAGCGGCGGGTTGCTTAATGTACCTGCATACACACTTGAACCGGGTCTGCATAAAATAACGGCCACCGTCAGCGACCTTGCTGGCCGTGAGACTAGTGTAGACTTCAGCTACAGTATTTACGCTACGTTTGCGAGTCTGGCTGAATTGACCCGGGCCTTCGCGGGTGAATCGGCAGACCCGGGTGCAGCGGCGCTTGCAGAGCAGCTCGCCAGTAAGTTAATGCTGGCGGAGCAAGCGGCGGTGGCGCGTGAAGGGGCGAAGGCCCGCTCGCTGCTTGCAGCATACAGCCAGGAGGTCAGCTCTGGGGCCGCTGCGGCTTTTACGGTGGAACAAGGGAATGTGCTAACGAGATGGGCCGCATGGCTCAGTCAGGGAATACCGCTCGCGGACAGCGCTCCAGGTATGCCAGTGCTGTCAGATAATAACGGGCATGATACAGGGCTGCGGGATGGCGATTATACGGTTACGATGAATCTCTGGTGGGGCAATAATGGCACCCGCTTCAAGCTCTATGAGAATAGCGAAATGCTTGAAGAAGGCGCTCTGACAGACCAGTCACCGTCCGCCCAGTCCGTGCAGATCGATATTGCCGGCAGACCGAACGGGACTTACGTCTATACGCTGGAGCTGAGCAACACGCACGGATCAGTAACAAGCGCACCCTTGACGGTGACAGTCACCGATGCCTCTCCTGGGCAAGCGGTATTATCGGGCGATAACTGGGATGGGGATGGCAGCTATGCGGTTACGATGAATCTGTGGTGGGGAACGAATGCGACTGAATACCGGCTGTATGAAAATGGCGTATTGGTTGATACACAGACTCTACAGGCGCATAACCCGGATGCCCAGTCCGCAGTCACGGCAATCTCCGGCAAACCCCCCGGAACCTATGAATACGAAGCCGTCCTGCTGAACGCGGCAGGCGAGTCCAGATCTGCGAAGATGACAGTAACGGTGCGGAAGTGAGTGGCTGGCTGAAGAGCGAATGATGCGCGTGGTGGTGTGAATGTGTGATCGTGTGAAATCTTCTAGAAAAGCCCGGGAAACCGGGCTTTTTGTGCTTTAAGAGATGCATTTCGTAGCTTGGGTTGAGTGTGGATGGAGGAGAAGCGGGAGGGCAGATGGGAAGGATGTATGTGAAAAACCGAATTGAGTGGCCAATTGTATGCGGAAAACTGGATGTAATCGGTTGAACCCGAAGGTTAGTGGGCAAAGTCTTGTTGAGGGAGAGCTATGAGGAGCATTAGTGCACCTGAATTAAGCGAATGTACGCGGCAATCGTAAATGAGGAGCACAAGTGCTCCTGAATTCAGTGAATGCGGGCCAGACGGGCAAATATAGTGCACTAGTGCACCCGAATTTACCGGATACGAGCAAAACGAGCAAATAAGGAGCACTAGTGCCCCTCCCTACGCCGGATGCCGCTAAAAGTAAGCGAAGAGTAAAAGAGAGTGGGCATTCATGCAGCTTGGTGCAGCTGTTTCTATAAAAGCCGTCAGTTACAGCAATCTTGCAATAGTACAGTAACAATCCTTTAAGCAGCATGCTATTCTTGGGCCAGTAACACTAGCAACTAGCGTACAGTAGCACATGTCACATTAGGACTAAGCTCGCGAATACCAGGATATTTGCTAGTACAGGGAGGCGGGGCCGGAGAAATCCGTATGCGTTTACATTGCTACACAGTATCTATTTATGTACGGAAGGCGAAGAGATGAAGGAGGCGTAATCGTTGAAGCAGATCAAACACTGGATACTTGCTCTAATTATGACGATGCTGCTGACTATACTACCTGCGGGGGCGGGGAGCGCGGCGGCTGTGCTGGAGGAGGTGCCTTTTCCGATGGATTCCAGCAATCAGGCGGGATGGTGGTCTCCTATTGCCACTTACGGGCTTGGCTATGAGTATGCCTATATGGCCTATAACGCCCCGGGGGCGATTCCCGGTAAGCATACGGTAGCTATTGCAAGAAGAGACAACGATGGAATATGGAGCAAGCTTCCGCTCATGGATGGGACAACCCCTGCGGAATATCTGGACGATCTCGGGCATAACCAGCCTTCTATGGCGAGGGACGGGAGCGGGCGGTTCCACGTTTTTGCTTCCATGCACAGCAATGCCTGGCGCTATTACCGCTCAGATACTGTAGGCGGGATTCCGCAGAACCACTCGGCCGAGCTGCCCGCAGGCATGATGATAACCTATCCGGTAGTGACGACAGCTCCGAATGGAGATCTGTATTTACTGGTGCGCGCTGACAAAGACCCGGCCGGCAAAAGAGAGGCCGTTCTGCTGCGCTGGAACAATGCCGATTCCGTATGGACTCAGGTCAAAATCATTGCAGCGCACCTGAACCGTTCTGTCTATCCGGATGACCTGGTCTTTGATGCGAACGGCGATCTGCATATCTTGTTCGAGTGGGCGTACTTCGCCGCCAGCCCGCTGCGCCATCAATTGTCTTACCTGAAGTACAGCCCGTCCACGGGTGTGTTCAGCAAAGCAGACGGTACTCCGGTTGCAGCTCCGGTCTCCCTGACTACGGCGGATATTGTGCAGCCTATGGCTCCAAGCGAAGCCTATGTGCAGAGCGGCAGTGACCCCGGCGGTCCGGGCGTACAGAGCGCCAAGATGACGCTTGATTCAGCGGGCCGTCCGGTGATCGCTTACCGTTATCGTGAGGAGGGCAGCACTATCTTTGCTGTGAAACAGGCCACTTACGGTACAGGAGGCTGGAACTTGCAGACCGTCTATAACGCTGCTCCTACCAACGCGGCGATCGATGTGACCTGGACCGGTACAGCCGCCAGAATCTATTATGTCCGAAGCAGTGGAGAGGCCCGGGCGTTCATGGCAGTGAATACCGGCGGAGGCTGGACAGAGAGCCCGCTTGCACCGGGTATCCCGGTTGAACGGCTGGCGGTAGACCGCAGTCCGAAGGGCATTGACACCTTATATCTGGTAGATGTAACGAACCTGAAGCTCTACTACGGACGAAATAACTAGGCTCTGCAAGGGGAGTTCCACAACATAGCTATCTGCAAGTGTAAACGGCATTGCTGTCCTTTTGAAGGACGGTACCGTTTCGGCGAGAAATAGAAGGATAATGTATAGCGTGAAACAAATACATTCTTATATTTTCAAAAAAGAACCCGGACATTCGCGCCCGGGTTCTTTCTTATTGCATCTATATGTGCACGATGATATAATCAACTGCGACTATTTTTTCTTTTGAGAATATAAATAAGACATCTTATATTCCAATCATAACATGCAACCATGAGGGTGTCAATTTATTTTTAAGCCGAGTTTATTTACGGTTTAAGGGTGCTACTTCACAAGTTAGGGGAGATTGGAATAGGATCACTGATTCTGGAGCTTAAGGAATTGGACCATGCACCGCTGCGGCTGGTGGGCGGGAAGGGGCTGAATCTGGGCAGACTGTCCCAAATGGAGGGCATTCATGTGCCAGACGGGTTCTGTGTGACTACCGAGGGGTATCAGGAAGCTACCCGGCATAATGAAGCGTATCATGCTTTGCTGGAGCGGTTAACGGAGATGCAAGCCGAAGACCAAGATCTGGCGCAACTCATGGACCTCAGCAGAGCAATCCGCCAGACGATTGAAGAATCCGGGATTCCGCCCGAAGTTGCAGCAGCAGTGAAGCAGCAGCTATCCCGGCTTGGAGACGATCAGGCGTATGCGGTGCGCTCCAGTGCAACGGCAGAGGATCTGCCGCAGGCCTCTTTTGCCGGTCAACAGGATACATTCTTAAATATTGTGGGCCTGGACGCCATTCTGGAGCATATCCGCAAATGCTGGGCGTCGCTGTTCACAGATCGTGCGGTAATCTACCGGAAGCAGCAAGGCTATGATCACAGACAGGTGTATCTGTCTGTCATTGTGCAGCAGATGGTCTTCCCGCAGGCCTCAGGCATTCTGTTCACCGCCGATCCCGTCACGAACAACCGCAAGCTGCTGTCGATCGACGCCGGGTATGGTTTGGGTGAAGCGCTCGTCTCGGGCATCGTATCCGCAGATGTCTATAAGGTGCGGGATGAGAATATCGTGGAGCAGCGGATTTCCTCCAAAAAGCTCGCAGTCTACGCGTTACCCGAAGGCGGTACAGAAATCCGGCAACTTAACCCCGTACAGCAGGAAGCACAGACGCTTACGGAACCGCAGATTGTGCAGCTCGCCCGGATTGGGAGGCACATTGAAGCAAGCTTCGGGACCCCGCAGGATATCGAATGGTGCTTGGCCGATAACACCTTCTATATCGTCCAGAGCCGGCCAATTACTACTTTATACCCGATCCCTGATTCCGGGGACTCGGAGAACCGCGCGTATATTTCTGTGGGCCATGGGCAAATGATGACAGACGCGATGAAGCCGCTGGGCTTGTCTTTTCATCTGATGGTTACTCCTGCCCCTATGCGTGTGGCCGGTGCAAGACTGTTCGTTGATGTGACCGCATATTTGGCTTCACCCGCCAGACAGACGATTATTGATACGCTTGGGAAGTCCGATCCCTTAGTCAAAGACGCGCTGCTGACGATCCTTGAGCGGGAGGATTTCATCCAAATGCAGTCAGCGCCTACTCCCGTACCTGGTCCCGCTGCAAACAAGCCAGGCAAGCCGGTCCCAGAGGATCAGGACCCCCTCAGTTCCGATCCGGCCATTGTTACTGAGCTGATTAAGAATAACGAAGCCTCCGTAGAAGAACTGAAGCAGGTCATCCAGGGGAAATCCGGCGCAGCACTGTTGGATTTTATCCGGGAGGATATTAAGGAACTTAAGCGGCTGTTGTTCGATCCGCGCAGTACGGCGGTGTTCATGGCTGCCATGGCTGCTTCAGCCTGGCTGAATGAGCACTTGAAGGAATGGCTCGGCGAAATCAACGCAGCAGATACCTTATCGCAATCGGTGGACAACAATATTACCTCGGCCATGGGTCTTGCGCTGCTTGATGTGGCTGATGTGATCCGTCCTTGTCCGCAGGTAATCGATTATTTGCAGCAGCACGCACATGACGGGGATTTCCTGACCGGACTCCTTCCAATAGAAGGCGGGCAAGCTGCCTATGCTGCGCTGATAGAGTATCTCGGTAAATACGGAATGCGCTGTACGGGGGAGATCGATATCACCCGAACCCGCTGGAGTGAGAATCCGGCGATTCTGATTCCTATGATTCTCAGCAATATCAGGCAGTTTGCGCCGGGGGCCGGCAGACAGAAGTTCCAGCAGGGGCTTAAGGAAGCACGGGAGAAGGAGAAGGGGATTATCGAACGCTTGCGGTTGTTGCCGGATGGCGAAGACAAGGTGCGGGAAACCAGACAACGGATCGAGCTGCTCCGTAATTATATCGGGTATCGTGAATATCCGAAATACGGGATGGTCAGCCGCTATCTGGTCTACAAACAGGCGATGATGAAGGAAGCGGAGCGGCTCGTGCAAGCAGGCAGTATCCATGACAAGGAAGATATTTTCTATCTGCAGTTCGAGGAATTGTACGAGGCCGACCGCACTGCTGTATTCGATGATGAGCTGATCAAGAAGCGCAAGGACGAATTCAAATTAGCCGAAAAGCTAACGCCGCCGCGTGTCATCACATCAGAGGGTGAAATCCTGTCCGGCCGGTACAGACGGGAGGATCTCCCGCCCAACGCTCTGGCCGGTCTGCCTGTATCTACAGGAGTGATTGAGGGCCGGGCGCGGGTCATCCTTAACATGGAGGAGGCAGACCTGGAGGAAGGAGATATTCTGGTTACCTCGTATACAGACCCCAGTTGGACACCGTTGTTCGTCTCCATTAAAGGGCTGGTTACCGAGGTCGGCGGGCTGATGACGCACGGGGCAGTGATCGCACGCGAATACGGCTTGCCCGCAGTGGTGGGTGTTGAACATGCCACCCGGCGGATTCAGGACGGGCAACGGATTCGGGTAGATGGAAGCGCAGGATATGTGGAGCTGCTATAATATTTCATTGAAGACTATTGCGAGGCAAGGGGGAACATCGGAACATGATCATATCGCTTGAACAGGTATCATGGCGGCGTGAGCAGACAATGATTCTGCATGATATGAATTGGCAGGTACATGAGGGACAGCATTGGTGCATTGTCGGTCTGAACGGATCAGGCAAGACGACCATGCTGAACGTCGTGAACGGCTACATCTGGCCGACCCAGGGACAGGTGGAGGTGCTGGGCCATCGCTTCGGCGATGTGGACCTGAGGGAGCTGCGCAAGCGGATCGGCTGGGTCAGCACCTCATTGCAGCAGAAGCTGTACGGCCATCAGACGGCGCTGAATATCATTCTGAGCGGCAAATTCGCCACGATCGGACTGTACGACAAGACAGAAGAAGCGGACCTGAAGCAGGCAGAGGAGCTGCTGGAGTTCCTGGATTGCTCGGCCCTGGCCACACGAACTTATGATACCTTATCACAGGGACAACGCCAGAAGATTCTTATCGCACGGGCGCTCATTGCAAATCCTGATCTACTCATCTTGGACGAGCCTTGTACGGGACTGGATATTTTTGCGCGGGAGCAGTTGCTGCAGATGATCGAGAAGATCACCAAGCAGGAAGACGGCCCCACCTTGCTCTATGTGACCCATCATATCGAGGAGATTACTCCCTGTTTCACCCATACCCTGCTGGTTAAGAATGGGGAAATCTATAAAGCTGACGAGACGACGGAGTGCCTGAAGTCAGAGGTGCTCAGCGATTTCTTCGATACCCCGGTTGAGGTGCAGGAGCATCATAACCGGAGATGGCTTACGTTGGGTTGAACAAGAGGCATTCCAGGCATCCATGACAAATAATATTTTGTACCCGGGAGACATGCCGTGTCCATTCCATCAAGTCCGCAATATTGTGTAGGGTAGGACCATAAAAACCACAATATTAGGAGGAATGGCTTATGGCAGATGAAGGATGCAATCAGAATGCTTCCGGATCTTGCTCACATGCAGAGGGGAACTCCACTACCGCTAGCGGGTTTGCTTCCCATACTGAGGGGTACCAGACTACAGCCAGCGCTTCTGCGGCTCATGCTGAAGGCTACCAGACCATTGCAGCATTGGACACGGCCCATGCCGAAGGGAATGGGGCCCTTGCATCAGGACCGGCCTCACATGCGGAAGGTTACAGGACCTTTGCAATCAACGATGCTGCCCACGCTGAGGGAGGTTTAACTGTTGCTTCAGGGACTCAATCTCACGCTGAGGGTGCTCAGACGACTGCTTCGGGTGTAGCTTCACACGCGGAAGGCAATCAGAGTACTGCAAGTGGTGAATACTCCCACTCAGAAGGCTTCCTGACTGTAGCTGCTGGTCCTGCTGCCCATGCAGAAGGCTTCTCAACTCAGGCAAATGGGCTTAGTTCTCATGCAGAAGGTTCCTTCACTGAGGCGAATGGTAACTTTTCCCACGCAGAAGGTTTGTCTACAATTGCAGGTGCTCAGAACTCTCATGCTGAAGGGAACAGCACGGTTGTTCTTCCAGAACACACTGAAGCTCACATTATGGGTGCTTTTGGTGAAACACTGTATCCTGCTTCTTGGCATTTAGCCAATGGTACTCCATCCACCCCTGACCTGGCTGCTGTGCTTCAGGGGTCTACCGGAAATTTATACCTTAAAGGCACGGTAATGAATTTTGGGGCAGACTATGCCGAAATGTTTGAGACGGTGGATGGATTGCCGATCGAACCGGGCTATTTTGTGACCACGGATGGGGAGCGGGTAAGAAAAGCAACGCCAGCAGACAAATATATCTTGGGGGTAGTGAGTGCTACCCCCTCTGTCCTTGGAGATGCAAGCCCCTTGAACTGGAAAGGCAAATACGAAAGGGATGAATGGGGCAGGGTTAGATATGAAGACTGGGAAGTTGAGGCGGTGAGAGACAGCGAGGATAATGTTCTGGCGCCTGCATATTCTGTGAGCGCGGCCGTTCTCAATCCTCAATACAAGCCGTCTCAAGCCTATGTGCCACGGATCGATCGCCCGGAATGGGTGGCTGTAGGAACCATGGGCAAGCTCCTTGTCCGGGATGATGGAACCTGTCAGGTGAACGGCTATTGTCTTCCAGGTGAGAATGGAGTGGCAACCGCTTCTACAGAAGGGTACCGTGTCCTGGCAAGAACAGCACCGTATCAGATCAGAATTTATGTGAAATAGAGACGATTCAGCAAGCGGGCGCGGTTCAAAAATATAAGGCAGCAATTCTCCTGTTATGGAGGATTGCTGCCTTTGTTATTGAGGATTTATTGATACTTCGGCAGCCAGTCACCATGGGCAGCGATCAGGTCATCGCACATGCTCACAATATCGTCCATCGACAGCTCAGCGGCGGTGTGCGGGTCCAACATGGCGGCGTGGTAGATATGGTCCTTCTTGCGTGTCATGGCGGCTTCGATGGTCAGGAGCTGTGTGTTGATGTTGGTCCGGTTGAGCGCTGCGCACTGCGGCGGCAGGTCACCTACGAAGGTTGGCGTTACGCCGCTTCTGTCCACCAGACAAGGCACCTCGACACAGGCTTCTCTCGGCAGATTGGTAATCAGCCCCGTGTTCATCACATTGCCGCCGATTTTGAACGGCACATCCGTCTCCATGGCTTCCAGGATGTATGAGGCATATTCATGGGAACGCTCATGCTTCAGCTCCTGATTGTTCACCAGTTCCCCCCGCATCTGCTCCCACTGCTTAATCTGTTCCACGCAGCGGCGCGGATATTCGTCCAGCGGAATCTGGAAGCGTTCGATCAGCTCGGGATAGTTTCTTTTGATGAAGTACGGATGGTATTCGGCATTATGCTCGGAGGATTCCGTAATATAGTAGCCGAATTTCAGCATCATCTCGTAGCGGACCATGTCGTAGTGAGACTCCAGCTGCTTCTCGGACGCACGCCGTTTGATCTCCGGGTACAGGTCCTCGCCGTCTTTGGTGACTTCAAGCAGCCAGGCCATGTGGTTGATGCCGGCGATTTTGGCTTGAACCCCTGTCTTGTCAATGCCGAGGTGGTCGAATAGTCCAGGAATACACTGCTGCACGCTGTGGCAGAGTCCAATGGTATTCACCCCGCCGTAAGTGTTCATGACATTCGTCAGAACAGCCATCGGGTTCGTATAGTTCAGGAATAACGCATCCGGGCAGACCTCACGGATATCGGCCGCAAAATCCAGCATTACCGGAATGGTCCGCAGGTTGCGGAAGATGCCGCCGATCCCTACCGTGTCCGCAATGGTCTGGCGCAGGCCGTATTTCTTGGGGATCTCAAAATCAGTAATCGTACAAGGATCGTACCCGCCGACCTGAATGGCGTTCACCACATATTTGGCACCGCGCAGTGCTTCCTTGCGGTCAGTATAGGTATTGACGGTACAAGTGCTGCCGCTGCTTTTCTTCAGATTCTGGAGCATGCTGGCAGAGTCATTCAGACGCTGCAGATCGATATCATATAGTGCAAGCTCGAAGCCTTGCAAAGCGGGTGTAGCCATGATATCTCCGAGTACGTTTTTGGCGAATACTGTACTTCCGGCACCGATAAATGTAACTTTAGACATAAGAGTCTGGCCTCCTGTGGGTTGTGGAATATAAGATTTCAGAAGCTTTTTTCGCTTGTTTCTTCTATAATTACTATAGAATAGAACCGAAGGACCGCCTATGGAGAAAGACAAGATAGATATGGAGGAATGTTGCATGAATCCGGATCATTACGAGTTCACTCTGGCCATTAACCTCATACCGGAGGAGCAGGATTTGTCAGTGCTGTTCAGCGGCGAGGGGAGACCGCTTCCCGGACACACCATAGGACCGTCCGTACATGATTTCTACTTAATACATACCGTTCTGGAGGGCGGCGGCCTGTTCGAGTGCGGGACGTTCACGGCGGAGTGCCGGGCGGGAGATACCTTCGTGATTATCCCCGGCTCATTATTCAGCTATAAGGCCGACCTCGATAATCCCTGGCATTATGCATGGGTTGCCTTGCAGGGCATTGGGGTACTGGATCTCCTTAGAGCGGTCGGGATTACCAAGGACCAGCCCTTTATCCGTTCAGGCGGCGGTAACGCCGCTGAGCTGCATAGCTTATATGAACATATCAGGCTTGCGTTCAAGCAATCCGCTTATCCGCGGCTGGAGAGTCTGGAAGCATCGGGCTGGGCACGGCTGCTGCTGCATCGGTTCGGACGGGATAATCTAAGCGCCTTGCCGCCGAATCCGTCCGGGATGCCGGAGATGATCGACCGGCAGATCGACCAGGCGATCCGCTGGATTACGCTGCAATACCATCAGCAGATCAGCATCGATCACCTCGCGTCCTCACTCGGCTATCACCGGGTTCATTTATCCAAGGCATTCAAGCAGCGGACCGGCCTGTCACCCAAGCAGTTCCTGCTTAGAATCAGAATGGACAAGGCCAGAGAACTGCTGGGCAGCACGCTGACGATTGAACAGGTGGCTTCTTCCGTCGGCTTCAATGACGCCTTGTATTTCTCCAAGCAATTCCGCAAAGCTACAGGCATGCCGCCGAGCGAATTCCGGGCAGTACTCAGGAACGGGAATGAAAAAGATACAGGAGGATCAAACATATGAAACCGCAAGTCCAGCGAATCCGTGATCTGACCATAGTACGAAGAGAGGGAGGGCGCTTGCTGGTCGTCGGCTGCGATTCCAGTGCCAGCATCGGCAACAAGCCTATGGATGTGGTGCAGACACCCCCGGCTGTTGCAGGCTATTATGCTGCCAGAGTTGCAGTGATGGAGGTCCTGTCTGTGGGAGCGGAGATTTTTACGGTCATCGATACCCTGGCGGTAGAGAAGGAGCCTACAGGGAATGAGATTATCCGGGGCATCCACAAGCTGCTTCAGGAAGCCGGACTGACTACCGCCCATGTGAACGGCAGCACCGAGGATAATTTCGTGACCTGCCAGACCGGTATCGGAATCACTGTGATCGGTGAGGCGGATGAGACGCAGTTGAAGGTGGGGTGTTCACAGAGCGGAGACTGTATTGTGATGCTGGGCGAACCGCTGGTCGGAAGTGCTGTGCTGGAGCAGGAAGCAAGCCATTGTACTATCCGGCAGCTTCAGCTTTTGGCAGTTGCGCCGGAGGTCCATGATATTCACCCGGTTGGCTCTAAGGGAGCCGGGTATGAAGCGGAGCTTCTCGCAGAGTTGAACGGCTGTGGCTTCCAGCCGGTGCCTGGAATAGCGGATAAGCTACAGGCATCCGGGGGGCCGGCGACAGCGGTGATTTTTGCGGCAGAGGAACGTAAGATTAGAGAGCTACAGTCCAGAATAGGCGGAAAGATGGAGATTATCGGTTATTTGCAGCCTTGAACGGCTTGCGGAAGGTGAATACCAGCGCGAACAAGGCGGATTTGATTAAACCAAATCTGGCCTGCCGCCAACAAATGGATAAACGTATCTTAATTTCCCGCTTTTTGCGAAATGTCCTGAAACAAGTGGAAAAATAGCAACTGCTGCTTACGGATTGGGCCGTTTCAGGTAACGAGTGATTATTTAAGTGCCATTTTTCCAAGTGTTTCCCTCGCGTGACCCATACGTTCTCCAGGAAGTGGAGAAAATCCAACTAAATGCTCTCCTGCAAGCATACACATCCCAGTCTCATACGCTATCCAAGCGCAATGGGCACTGCCAGCCCCTTGCAGACAGGGAGTGGTATGAGCTGGAGAATGTACAATCTTTCTATCAATTTTTCAATCAGCATAAGCATTTGTTTGAATAAGGCTTATAAACGCCACGAAGCGCCACAATTGACATCATTCTAATTTAAAGTTATTATAGACACACATAATCCTTAATTAGGGCGATGCAGATGTGCAATACAGATTGGCGATGTAGTTTGGCGTAGCAAATGTGCGTTACAGATTGGACGATGCAGGTGTGCGATGTAGAGGAGGAAGAAGTGGTGAATTTTTTGCGATAATAGTAGACTACACAAGTCTCTAATATCCGCAAACCTCCCCGTCGTAAACCATACCCAAACAAACCACAAACCACAAACCACACAAGGAGGATTTACAAATGAAGAACCTGGAAAACACTGATGCCGCAAATGCTGATGTAGTAATTATCGGGGGAGGCCCCGCCGGGCTTAATGCCGGACTGATGCTGGGCCGGGCACGCAAACGGACGATTGTTATAGATGCCGGGCGTCCGCGTAATGCGGTCACCCGGGAAGCGCATGGCTTCCTGACCCGGGACGGGATTGCTCCGTTTGAACTCCGGCGGATTGCCATAGAGCAGCTTGGGGCTTATCCATCGGTCTCACACCTTGAGGATACAGTTGTGTCCATTAAAGGAGAGGACGGTGCCTTCCTGCTGGAGACCGCTTCAGGGCTTAAGATCTCCAGCAGGAAGCTGCTGTTCGCCGCAGGCATGAAGGACCGCAGGCTGGACATTCCGGGGCTGGCCGAGGTCTACGGGAAGAGCGCCTTTGTCTGCCCGTATTGCGATGGCTGGGAATTAAGGGATCAGCCGCTGGTGGTCATTAGCAGAGGGGCTGCGCTCATGCATCTTGCGCCATTGTTATATGGGTGGACAAAGCAATTCGCGGTCTGCACGAATGGACCCGATGAGCTCACAGAAGCGGAACGTGAGGAATTACGTGCTCATGATATCCCGTTATTCGATACTCCGATCCGCGAGATTTCATCCAGTGAGGGTATGGTTAACCATGTGAAGCTGATGGATGGAACAGAAATTCCGTGTACCGGCATCTTCTTTAGGCCCGAGCTGGCTCCGGGAACGGATCTGCCGCATTCCCTGGGCTGCCGGATATCCGAGCAGGGAATCGTTGAAGTCGGCGAGTCCGGCCAGACCAGCGTGCCCGGGATATATGCCGCCGGGGATGCCGCCACCATGATGCATCAATCCATAGCTGCCGCCGCATCGGGCGCGCTGGCTGCTGCTGCGGTGAATGGTGAATTGAACAGGGAAGCCTGGAAGGCGGGGCTTGCATAATTATTCCCTCAATAGCAAAGGATAACATGACTATGAATATGATATTCAAAGGGTAGAGCAGGGAGGGAGTACAGATGAATACTGCAACGGAAGCAGCACCGGAGATCAATCTCACCCGTCTGCTGGCAGAGAACGAACAGGTATTGCACGGGATTTTTGCAGGCTGTGAGGATATTGTGTTCCATTCGTTCCAGACTGTTCATCGTACTTCTGCGCTCTGTGTGTACTGTACAGGATTATGTGATACGGAACGGCTGGAGCAGCAATTGCTGGCCCCGCTGGAGCAGACCGGCCTTGCAGTTGAACCGGCAGTGGAGTGGTCTGCTGAGGTTCCGGTCGCCTCGATTCACCAGATTAACACCGCCAAACAAGCCGTTACAGCGATTCTGGACGGCGAAGCTGTTCTTTTGCTGGACGGCCAGGCTTCGGGTAAAGGTTATCCGCTATACAAGGTGCCCACCCGGACCCCCGAAGAACCGGCGGCTGAATCCACTGTGCGCGGTGCCCGTGACGGGTTCACGGAAGCTCTGGCTATGAATCAGTCTCTATTGCGTATGCGGCTTAAGACGCCTGCATTGAAGCTGCACACTAAGACTATTGGAGAATACAGCCATACGAAGGTCACCCTCGCTTATGTGGAAGGGATGATTCAGCCGGGACTGGTCACTGAAGTCAACAAACGGCTAAGCCGCCTGAATATCAAAGATGTGCTGGAGAGCCAGTATATTGAGCAGGGCATCATTGACCAGCCCTTTTCGCCGTTTCCGCAGATGATTGCCACGGAGCGCCCGGATGTGGTGGTCTCCAATCTGCTGGAGGGCCGGTTTGCGCTACTGATTGACGGGACTCCCTTCAGTCTTATTGCCCCGGTCAATATGTTCTCCATGCTGCAATCCCCGGAGGACTACTACGAGAACATTTACATGAGTATTTTTGTCCGCTGGCTCAGGTATATCTTCTATGCTCTGTCACTCCTGCTCCCCTCCGCTTACGTAGCCATCACCACCTTCCATCAGGAGATGATCCCCACAGTGCTGCTGTTGAGTATCGCGCGGGCGAGAGAGGAGATTCCTTTTCCGGCCCTCGTGGAAGCCTTCATTATGGAGATTGCCTTCGAGGCGTTGCGGGAGGCCGGAGTCCGGCTGCCGAAGCAGATAGGTTCCGCCGTCAGTATCGTGGGCGCGTTAATCATAGGCCAAGCTGCTACCACTGCGGGAATTGTCTCTGCGCCAATGATCATTATCGTGGCGATCACGGGCATTGCGTCCTTCATGGTTCCGCGTTATTCAGCCAGTATCGCGACCCGTCTGCTGCGCTTCCCCATGATGATTCTGGCAGGCACGCTGGGCCTGATCGGCGTTATGCTCGGCATCATCCTGGTGGTCATTCATCTTAGCAGTCTGCGTTCGTTCGGCAGGCCCTATCTGTCACCGGCAGCTCCAACGTTCAGCAAGGGCTTGAAGGATGTATTGTGGATCTCCCAGCCGCGGAGCAAATGACGGCAGCCGGACTTCACCAGAGAAGGGGATACTTATGTTGACTGACAAAGGGAAAATATCGGTTACCCAGCTGGCCTATCTGGTGTTTCCCTCCATTCTTGCCACGGCTATCCTGTCTGTCCCCGGGATCACCATGCATTATGCCGGGCATGATATGTGGTTATCGCCCATCCTGGGCTCGCTGATTGGAGTAACGGTCATGGTGATCTCGCTTGGACTGAACCGCCTCTATCCCGGCAAGACCCTTATGCAGTCCAGTCTGCTGATCGCCGGGTGGCTGCCGGGCAAGGTGATTGGGCTGGGTTTTCTGCTCTTTTTGCCCCATTTGAACGGCCTGATTATTCTGGAATACGGTGAGTTCATTGTGAATAATGCGCTTCCCAAGACGCCGCTGCTTGTCATAATGGGGACGATGGTCGCAGTCTGCGCGATTAATGTGAGGCTGGGCATTGAGGTGGTCAGCCGGACTGCGCAGGTGTTCGTTACGCTGCTGGTGGTGATGCTCTGCCTGATCTTTGTGCTCCTGATCCGGGAGCTCCAACCCGCCCAGGTGCTTCCGTTCATGGAGAACGGGTTCGTTCCCATCGTCAAAGGCGCGGTGGCTCCGGCGGCATGGTTCAGTGAATATACTGTGCTGGCCTTCCTGCTGCCCTACGTTAACAGCAAGAAGCATCTGGGCCGGACGATGCTCGCCTCGCTGGTCGCAACAACCCTGGCCATGACCGCGACCAATCTGTTCTGCCTGCTGCTTATGGGTGATTTGACGGACAGCTTTGCTTTTCCGGTGATGATTGCTGCACGTTACATTACGATTGCCGATTTCCTGCAGCATATTGAGGCGCTCATTATTGCGATCTGGATCTTCGGGATCTTTGTCAAAATCTCTGTCTTTCTCTACATCTTCGCCACCTCGGCCGCTGAATGGTTCGGGCTGGACGATTATAGACCGCTGGTGGTTCCGCTCGCCTTCGTAAGCATGGTGTTCTCTTACTGGGTAGTAACCGGCGCTGCGGGAGTGTCTGCGCTTATCAGCGCTTCGGCTAACCTATACACAATGATGTTCCTGGTGGGGCTTCCCGCCGCAATCTATGGACTGGCCCTGCTGAAGAAGGGGCTGAAGCTGCTGAGAAGAGGATGACAATAAGGAGGGAGGGCTATGCGGAGCTTCAAGGCCATTACAGCGCTATTGCTGAGCAGTCTGCTGCTGGCCGGATGC
This sequence comes from Paenibacillus rhizoplanae, assembly GCF_042684125.1. Taxonomy (NCBI): domain Bacteria; kingdom Bacillati; phylum Bacillota; class Bacilli; order Caryophanales; family Paenibacillaceae; genus Paenibacillus; species Paenibacillus rhizoplanae. The sequence continues at coordinate 161,777 of NZ_JBHUKY010000078.1, forward strand.
TGGGACCGGACGGAGATTAATGACCTGGCGATCGTGCTCGCTACCGGCGTGGATTATAAGGACGGCCAGGCGCTGTTGACGGCACAGATCTTCATTCCGCGTAAAGGAGGCGGCGGCTCGGAGAGCGGCGGGGCAGGCGAAGGCGCGAGCGGGGTCACCATGATCCGGACTGCTGAAGGAGAGAACATTGCGGAAGCCTTGAACCGGCTGCAGCGGAAGGTCGCCCGCCATATGTTCTGGGGCCAATGTGAGGTGATTGTAATCAGTGAAGAAGCGGGGAAGCAGGGGCTGCGTGAATATGTTGATTTCTTCCTCCGTTATCCGCAATTCCGTGAACACGCGTATATCTTCTCCAGCCAGGATTCCGCCAAGGATATTCTTGCCCTGCTGGACCCGCTGGAGCGGAGCTCCTCTGAATCCCTCCGCGAAATGGCGAATATGAACCTGGGCACGCGTGTGACCCTGCTGGAATTGTCCCAATCCATTCAGGGAGCCAGCGGTTCGGCCATCTTAACCCGTATCCTGATTGCTCCCCCGGAACAGAATGATGGCCCAAATGCGACGACTCCCTCTCTCAAAGGGTTAAGCCTGTATAAGCACGGACGTTATTCCCTCACTGTAAAAGAACCGGTAAGCCTCGGGGTACTGCTGATGATTAATGAGCTTAATAATATTATCATGCCGGTTGCTCTGGAGGGAGAGAAGGGCTCCTTCTCGATTCAGTCTAAACAAATCACCACCATGCTGACCCCGAGCATCGTCAACGGCGAATGGAAGATGAAGGTCCGTATTCAGGCCAAGGGAGAGGTCGTTCTGAATACAACCGATGCCAACCTGACTGATCCGTCAAAGGTGATGGCGCTGAAGAAGGCGTGGGAGAAGTGGCTCAAGGGGGCTGCCGGGCAGGCACTCCGCATGTCTCAACAGGAGCAGAAGACCGACTTTTACAGATTCGCCGATTCCTTCCGCAAGCATTACCCGCAGCAGTGGAAGGCGAAGAAGGACCAGTGGGAGGCTATGTATCCCGAGCTGCGGGTGGAGGTCTCCGTCAAGACAAGTATTACCGGGAACGGAAGATCAACCGGACCTCAAGGCATACCCGAGCAATCGGCCCACTGACGGAGGGGACGCCTGAATTCCAGCAACCATACAAGGATGTGGGAAGCATGAAAATGGCAATGATCCTAAGTATTCTGCTGCTGTCATGCGGGATCATTATTTTTGAATTCCGGGGCAGTAAGGACAAGAAAGCCAGAAAGGTTATCGCAGGCATTACGTTTGCGGCGGCGGGAGTTACCATTCTTCTTTTCTTTCAGCCGGGATTGCCGGGTCCTACCGAGCTGGTGAAGCTGTTGTTCGGCAGAATCGATCTGATTATGAAATGAAGCTTAAGGCAGCTCCTTCACGGGGCTGTCTTTTAAGTTATTACCAAATTCATTTAAGCGATTACATTTTCTTATCTCCCGGCGCAGCTATAATGAAGAACAAGAGAGCTCCTTAATACAGCCGGAGGGATGGGAGAAATGAAAGCGGTTTTAAACAATCAGCAAGATCAAATCGTACTAACGCGAAGACACACCTTTTGGCTCAGGATCAGGAGAGATGCCCTACTCTATACCCTTTTGCTGCTGCCTCTGCTGTACATTGCCATTTTTAAATATGCCCCGATTTACGGCTTGATTATGGCCTTTCAGGATTACAATATTTTTCAGGGGACGAGTGGAAGCGAATGGGTCGGACTGGATGTGTTCCGGTTTATTTTTCAGCAGGACAGCTTCTATCGTGCCCTCAAAAATACGCTGGTCCTGAATGTGCTGGATTTAGTGGCAGGTTTCCCGGCTCCGATTATCCTGGCGATTCTGCTTAACGAGGTCCGTATGGCAAGGTTCAAGAAATTAACGCAGACGATTCTCTATCTGCCACACTTCATGTCCTGGGTGATTATCGGCGGGATTGTCTATCTGATGTTCTCCAACAGCGGGATGGTTAATCTTTTCCTGGACAGTCTGGGCCTGTCGAAAATCGAATTCCTGTCGCAGAAGACCCCTTGGCTGGTCACCTATATTACTGTAGGGGTATGGCAGAACATCGGGTGGGGGACGATTATTTATCTCGCGGCGATTACCGGCATCAACAAGGAGCTGTATGAAGCGTCCGATATGGACGGCTGCAGCAGACTCCGCAAAATGTGGCATATTACACTGCCGGGCATTAAATCTACGATCAATATCCTGCTGATTCTTCAGATTGGCCGAATGGTATCGATCGGGTTCGACCGCCCGTTTGTGATGGGGAATTCACTGGTCAGCGAATATTCCGATGTCATCAGCACCTTCGTGTACAGAGTGGGCATCAGCTCGGGAGACTTCTCCCAGGCAACGGCCGTCGGGCTGTTCCAGTCTGTGGTAGGTCTGACCCTGCTGATCGGTGCCAACTATATTGCAAAGAAATTGGGTGAGGATGGGATATGGTGAGAGCGGCAAGCACGATACGAATGGGGCGGAATGGCCGGAAAAAAAGTGTGGCAGATATTGCGATTATTGTCTTTATTGTGGCTTTGTCGTTCACCTGCATTGTACCGTTCCTATACATGATAGCGCTATCATTAAGTTCCAACGAAGCGATTATCTCGCAAAAGGTAAGCTTATGGCCGGTAGACTTCACTTTAGAGACGTATAAGACGATTCTGAGCGATGCCGATATGCTGTATACGCTTGGATACAGTATTGTGCTTACGATTTTTTACACGGCGGTGTGTATGTTCCTGACCATCTGTGCGGCGTATCCGTTAACGAAAAAGCGGCTATGGGGGAGAAACTTCCTGCTGTCCGCGCTGGTCTTCACGATGTATTTCAGCGGCGGTCTGATTCCTTCCTATATCCTGATCAAGAACCTGGGGATGATGGATACGATATGGAGTCTGGTGCTGCCGGGCGCAATGAGTGTATTCAATCTGATTATCCTGAAAACCTTCTTCAGCTCTCTTCCCGAGAGTCTGGAGGAATCGGCGTCCATTGACGGGTGCTCGGATCTGGGGATTCTTCTGCGGATTGTGCTGCCTCTCTCGCTGCCTTCGATTGCCACCTTAAGCCTCTTCTATGCCGTAGACCGGTGGAACGGATTCCAGGATGCCTTATTCTATATTACCAAAAAAGAGCTTTATCCCATGCAGCTTAAGCTGTACCAGATCATCTCAGCCAACCAGCAGCTTGACAGCCAGCAGGGCGGCGAGGGCAGTATCGGCTCGTTCATTGTGCCGGAGTCGCTGAAGGCCGCAAGCGTCATGTTCACCACCATTCCGATTCTGCTGATCTACCCCAAGCTGCAGAAGTATTTCGTAGACGGTGTAATGACAGGCGCGATCAAGGGCTGAGGCGGGTATACTCCGCGGAAGGGGGGATGCCGGGCTGGCGGAAGTTGAAGCTGCCTGGGCAAGGAAGCTATAATCTGGATTACTATCATGCTAAGAGATGAAAGGGTGGTATACCGTGAAGACAGGCATCAAGAAAATATCGGCCGTTCTGTGCAGCACCGTGCTGCTGGCCGGCGTTGCTGCAGGCTGCGGCGAAAGTGGCAAAGAGAGCAAAGAGACAGCCGCGCCGGAGTCGTCTAATGCCGCAAAGTCCCCTTCTGATCCTCCTGCAAAGCTTACGGTTGAGGTGTTCGACAGAGGGGTGCAGGGCCAGCCGGATCTGAATAATAATTTCTGGACGAAATATGTGAATGAGCATTTCGGCAAGCCGAATAACGCTGTTGTTGAATATGTACCGGTTCCCCGGTCCCAGGAGGTTGATAAGCTGAACGTATTAATGGCTGCGGGCCAGGCTCCGGACATCTCGTTCACCTATGACGGGACGCTGGTCACCCGTTTTGCCAAAAGCGACGGCCTCTACACGCTCGACGAGCTGCTGGAGAGCCATGGCCAACAACTGAAAACTTATCTCGGGGACAATGTTCTCGATTACGGCAAATATAACGACAAGCAGGTATCGATTCCGGGCAAGCGCACCTTGCTGGCCTGGAACGGGATGTTCATCCGTAAGGATTGGCTCGACAAGCTGGGAATGCCGCTTCCGACCAATAGAGATGAGTTATACGAGACGCTGGTGGCCTTCCGCGACAAGAACCCGGGCAATGTGAACGGCGTCATTCCCTGGGCAACGGCGGCAGCCGGCATGAACTACACCTTCGGCAACCTGGTTCAATCCTTCTGGGGCCAGATGTCCGAGGAAGAATTCGTCACCACGCCGAACTGGCTGAAGCCGGGCAACAAAGATGCCTACAAATGGCTGAACAAGCTGTATAATGAGAAGCTGATCAGCCCCGATTTTGCCCTGGACAAAACCACCAAGCAGGCGGATGCCGATGTCACCAACGGCAAGGTCGGCTTCTATGCCGCCAACTGGGATTATCCAATGACCCAGAAAATCCGTGTTCCACTGAAGCAAAACTCGCCGGATGCCCACTATGTTCCGGTGGATACCTTCAAAAACACCGAAGGCAAATACCTCAAAGAGGTATATAATGAGAACGGAATATTCTCCTTCATTCCCAAAAGCAGCAAAAATGCGGAGCTGGCGGTCAAATATCTGAACTGGATGGCGGACCCGGAGGTGATGTTCTTCCTGCAGTTTGGTGAAGAAGGCGTTCACCATACGCTGAAAGACGGCATCCCGCAAGGGATTGCACAGACCGGCGAGAAAATGCAAATGAGTAATTTGAACATGGATTATACGATGATTGTTAATGGCGCTGAGCTGGGCGACACCGAAAAGAACGTCAAAACCTATGCCGCAGCCCTGGCCTCCGGGGATAAGCAGTATGAGGAACTCGCTATGGAATCATACAAAATCAACACTACAGACGGCTATTCATCCTTCTATTACGGGGTGCCGAACGAATCAAACATCAAGTACGGCAAGACGCTGGGCGACATGAACAAGCAGATGGTTGACCGGCTGGTGGTGGCCAAGGAGGCAGAATTCGACGCCTTATACGATAAGCTGGTGAAGGAATATATGGATGCTGGCGGTAAAGCGGTTCAGGATGAGAATGTGAAGCTCTACAGAGAAATTAAAGCGAAAACCAAATAAGTCTTGAAATACGGATAAACCACGAGGATGATTAGAAGTGGTTTATCCGCCTTTCGTTTGCCGGGTAAGCCCAGATGAATTCACAGGTTCAGGAGGGTATCCATGTACAAGGTCATTATTGTAGATGATGAGTCGTGGGCGATTAGAGGGATCAGCAATGCCTTTGACTGGGAGCAGTATGGCTTTGAAATCTCGGGACAGTTCACAAGTGCAACCCAGGCGTGGGAAGCCATCGCCTTGCAGGAGCCTGATTTGGTAGTCACAGATATCCGGATGCCGGAGATTTCCGGGCTCGATCTGATGAAGCGGGCCAAAGCGCAGGGCATAGACACGGAATTCGTCATTATAAGCGGGTATGCAGAATTTGAATACGCCCAGGAAGCGCTGCGCTTCGGGGCCTTGGATTACTTCCTGAAGCCGCTTGATGTGGATATGACCGATACGTTCCTGGCGAAGCTCGCGCTGCACTTCTCCCGGCGAAGTGCAGCGCGCAATCACCTTCTGTTGGATGCGCTTACCTCAGCAGATGAAGAAGAGATCAGACGCTGCTTTCCTGCCGGCTCGAATGCAGGCTGCTGCCGGGTGCTTGCTGTCCATTATGAGGCAGACCGGCCGAAGCTCAGCGAACTGCTGAAGCTGGACGGGCAGCCGGTTCATGTGCTGGAGGTAGAGAACGGAGCAAGCACCCTGCTGGCGGTTCTGATCACAGAGCAGGAGAGTGAGCTGGAAGGAATCACGGATGAATGGCCTGCGGCCGCAGGCAGTCCAGGGCTTCCTGTGGTGGGGATCAGCAGCATCGGCAGCGGGCTTAAGCAGATCAGCAAGCTGATCAAGGAAGCCGAGCTGGCGGCCTCCCGGGTATTCGTGGATGAAACTTCCGGCGCGGTTCACTATAATCCCAAGCTGCCTCTGGTGAAGCCCTGTATAGATGAGCTGCACTCTATAGTTCATGGCAATCAATACGACAGCATCGAGACATACATCTTGGGCTTGCAGGAATACTTCAGGCTTCATGAGCTGGGAATGATTGAGGTGGTCTACTTATGGAATCAGGCCGTCGGACTTCTGACGAGCGCTTATTCGGAAGAACTCAGAGACATGGAGCTGGAATTCCTGAATTATGCCGAGCTGAAGGAGCGGTTCGAGGACCTGGAGTCGCTGTGCAGCTTCCTGCATGACGTTCTTACCGTGCTCCGGCAAGGGAACAGCCGTGCCTTGCAGGAAGGTGATATTCTCTCCTGCTTCAACCGGATGGTCGCCTATATCGACCGGAATTATGAGCAGAAGCTGTATCTGAAGGAGCTGTCGGTCCAATTTTTCATCAATCAGGTGTATTGCTGTCAACTGTTCAAGAAGAATCTGGGCAAAACCTTCTCTGAATACGTGGCCGAGCTGAGGATCAGGAAAGCCCGCGGGCTTTTGCAGCAGACAGACCTGTCCATTGAGAGCATTGCTATCCAGTCCGGGTATGTAGATTATTATTATTTCAATAAGGTGTTCAAGAAGCACTGCGGGATGACGCCCGCCAAATTCAGAAAAAGGGAAATTGAACGGAGCAGCAGGCCATGAAGACCCGCAAGGTGAAATTGAAGCATCAGCTATGGTTGTTCTTCTGTTGCTCTATTGTTATATTCACTGTGATGGAATTTTACTTCTTCTATAATTTCTCTGCTCTTACGCAAAAGAGGGCGGTCACGTATAGCAACCAGATGATTGAGCAGACCCGCGGCAAAATTGATTCGGTATTCAATGATATCCGGGTCAGCACCGGCTTTGCGGTCAACAGTAAGCTGATTCAAGAGTTCACTATAGCCGATGATGATTACAAAAGGGCGTTCGACAGCGCTCCCTATGCACTGGATCTGATGGAATATATGCGCTCCTTCAATTCGTATGTGAACGGCATCATGATCAATGACCTCCAGGGAAGACGCCTCTCCAGCGAGGATTCTGCAAGCGGCGATATTTTTTATATTAACCTGTATGACAGCTTTATCCGCCCGTACAGGAACGATCCTGCGCTTCGGCAGAAGGGGAAGTTCACCGCCATTCTGAAGGATGACCGGACAGGAACGGAACAGTTCTTCTATATTGCTCCCATTGTGGAGTCCATTGGGGGCGTCCATTTCTCACAGATTACGGGTTACTGCATGGTGATGGTCAATATGGACAAAATGCAGGGGCTGGTAGCGAATACGGAACTGACGCAGAATTCCACCTTGTCCATTCTGAATAACCGGGACGAGGTGGTTGCCTCCACCAATTCCTATGCGCGGGGCAATGTGATCAAAGATGTGCTGTCTATGGATAAGAACCATTTGCTGAACGGGGTGAAAGCAACGATTGGCGGCAAGGAGGTGCTCGTTCAGGTTAAGGGGCTGGAGCAGGCTGACGGGTGGCGTGTGGTCAGTATGATCCCGGTGCAGGAACTGACTGCCGACATGATTCCTATGCGGAAGGTCAGCATTATGGTGGGCCTTGGCATCATTGTCAGTATGATTATTACAGGCAGCTTCTTCATGAGCAATCTGATGCGCCCCCTGATGGGACTGGTCATGGATATGAAGAAGGTGGCAGGGCGGGACAGAGGCTTCCGGATTAAAGTCCGGTTCACCAACGAGGTGGGCCTGCTGGCCCAGGATATTAACCGGATGATGGACGAGATGGACGAAATGACCCTGGAGATGTTCAATACCCAGGCCAGACTATACGAATCCGAGCTGAGTCAGAAGCAGGCGGAGTTCTCTGCCCTGCAGAGCCAGATTAATCCCCACTTCCTGTATAATACGCTGAATTGTATCAGCAGCATCGGACTGGAGTACGGAAGCCGGGAGATTGCGCAAATTACGTACTGCATGTCCAAGATCTTCCGCTACAGCATCAAGAAGGATGATCTTGTGCAGATCCGGGAAGAGGTGGACTGCATTCAGGCTTATATGAAAATTATCCTGATCCGCTACGAGAATAAATTCTCTCTGGCGCTTGATGTGGAGGAGGGCTTGCTGGAGCTGCAGACGCCCAAGATGATCCTCCAGCCCATCGTGGAGAATTCGGTCTATCACGGACTGGAACGGATGGATCAGGGCGGACGGCTTCAGATTACCGGGAGCCTGGATGAGTCCGGGGATGTGTGCTTCTGTATTACGGATACCGGTAGGGGAATGGAGCCAGAGGAGCTGGCCGCCCTCCAGTCCAAGCTTGGCCTGGAGCACAAGGAGCTGGCCGTGGCCGGACAATCGGCGCAAGGCATCGGCCTGCTGAATATTCATAACCGGCTCCGCCATCTGTTCGGAGAAGGCTACGGACTTACCGTTGACAGCCGGCTGGGCTATGGGACAACCGTGAACGTGAAGATTCCGAAGCTGCCCGGCAGCTGAAATAGCAAGTGAGTGTGGAACAGGGTACCTCCGTTTAGCGGGAGGTGCCCTGTTTGGCTGCAGGGGGAAGGGCAGGCTTCAGGATGATTCAGGCGGGAAGGGAAGAATGATGATTAAGGTTGGAGGGGGAGAGTGATGATTTAGGTGGAAGGGAAGCGTGATGATTTAGGTGGAAGTTACCTCGCGAGGTTGAGCTTACAGCTATTGAGTAATGAGGAGCATTAGTGCACCTGAATTCGGCGGAAGAAGGCTAAGTGAGCGAATGAGGTGCATTAGTGCACTTGAATTCGGCGGTTATGAGAAATTCGGGCGAATGAGGGGTATTTGTGCACCTGATTTTGCCGAAAGCAGGCAATATCCAGAAATGAGGTGCACAAGTGCACCTGAATCTGGCGAGCGCTCCCCTTGGGCAGGCAGGAGGGGAAATAGTTGGATTTACTCCACCTGCTGATGGAGATACGGCCCGCCTGAGCGCAGCAGGTGGATAAACAACACTTACTCAAGCGCTATTTACTTATAGTGCCTGAATCCGTGAGCAACAGTTGCTCTTTTTCCACTTGTTCGCCTGCAATCGTCAGAAGTTGAGAAATTAAGCGGCGTTTATCCAATTATTTGTATGCCAAGTATCCAATAGTTTGTTTACCTGACCTGGCTGGTCGCCGACCTGTAAGTATTTACAACTAAAACGGTTACAAAAACATTTTAAGATAGTCCATTTTTTAAATGCGTCCCGGAGGGTATTATGAGTACGCTAGACGGAACCATCATTCCTGCGAGAAGGAGATGAAAAAATGAAAGCGGTTAATTCAGCCCGGAAAGAACAGAAGTGGTCTAGAACAAGCGTCAAAGCTCTACTGCTCAGCCTCGCGGTCCTGCTCATGCTGCCTCAGTGGGGAGGGGGAGCTGCGGCGGAAGAGTCGGGGACGTCACTACCAGAGCCGGTAGTGGCTGCACAAGGAGGAACGAATGTGACGGATTTCTACAATGTCATCATGCAGACCGGGGCCGATCCCTGGGTATACAAGCACACGGACGGCTATTATTACAACACCTTTGTTAATGCCAGTGGAGTGATGGTCCGCAGGTCGAAGACGATTACCGGTATTGAAGCAGGCGAGCGGAGTCTGGCTTGGTCGCCAGTTAAGGGAACTATGTACAGCTCCAACGTGTGGGCACCGGAGATGCATTATCTCAAAGATACGGACGGCCAGTACAAATGGTATATCTACGTTGCAGCCGATAACGGAACCAACGCTAACCACCGTATGTATGTGATGGAGAATGCCAGTGCCGATCCGATGAGCGGAAGCTGGACCTTCAAAGGCAAAATTACCGATGCCACGGACCGCTGGGCAATTGACGGCACTGTGCTGACGGTCGGCGACCAGCACTACTTCATCTGGTCCGGCTGGGAGGAGACGGACGGAAGCTTCCAGAATCTGTACATCGCCAGAATGAGCAATCCATGGACCATCAGCTCGCAGCGAGTGCTCCTGTCCACGCCGGAGTACGACTGGGAGACGTCCCCCGGCCGGATTAATGAAGGCCCGCAGATTACGATCAAGGGGAACAAGATCAATCTGGTCTACTCCGCCAACGGAAGCTGGACAGACAGCTATAGTCTCGGCTTGATCACTGCCAGCACCAGCGCCGATCTGATGAATCCGGACTCTTGGACCAAGCGTGATCAGCCGCTCTTCTCCAGCGCGAACGGTGTCTACGGCCCGGGCCATCACAGTATCGTAACCTCACCGGACGGCAGCGAGGACTGGATCATCTACCATTCCGCCCGTTGGCCGGGCTCAGGCTGGACCCGCAATGTCCGCGCGCAGAAGTTCACCTGGAACGCAGACAACACGCCGAACCTGGGAGAACCCGTTAATCCGAACAGTCCGATAGCAATCCCATCAGGCGAGCCAGCCCGGATTCGTTATCAAACTGAAGAAGCTCTGCTTGTAAAAGATCCCGCTGGCACTTCATCCCCGGCAGTCCGGCGCGAAAGCTCCGCCTCCGGCGGGATGAAGATTACCAGTCTGGCGAACGCCTACGACTACGCCCAGTTCAACGTTAACGTGCCGGAGGCGGGCTTCTATGTGCTGTCCGTGCGCAATAGCAACGGCTCAGCGAATGCCGGAGATGCCTCCCATATCCTGTCGGTCAACGGCGGGCCTGGAGCATCGATGAATATCGTCTATTCCGGCGCGAACCGCTGGGGAGCCTCTACGGCGAAGATCTTTCTTCCGCAAGGCAGCAATATCCTCCGCTTCACCAAGGGGAATAATCTGGCCGACATCGACAGCCTGGATCTATCCCGGCTGAATACATCGGAGCTGCTGTTCGGGACTCCCGGATATACGCTTGGTCTTAACGAGACCCGCAGTCTGCCCCTTTATACAGTAACAGGAACTACCTATGCTGCTGTCACGGCAGGCGTGATCCTGAACTCGTCCGATACGAACGTAGCCGTGATTCAAGCAGGGAATCAGGTGAAGGCCGCCGGGACAGGAAGTGCAACGATTACCGCTTCCTATAACGGAAAAACTGCTACCGCTGCGATTAACGTCAAGGCTGATCCTAGAACGGTACAGTCTTTAGCGCTCACCGGACCGGAGCCTGTGCTGATCAGCGGCCAGACCCCCTCACCGCTGCGGGCAACAGCACATTACAACAATTATGAAGTTCAGAATGTAACCGCGAGTGCGCAGTATACCAGCAGCAATCCAGGAGTGGCAGCCATCGACCCGGCTACCCATACGGTAAATGCCGTTCAACCGGGCATAGCGCAAATTACAGCCGTATCCGGCGGCAAGCAAGCTACCTTCCGCATAACAGTCATTGCCGCTTCCGATGCCGTTCAGGTCACTTCAACAGTGAAGACACCTTCAGGCGTGGTTCCCGTGCTTCCGGGCGTTGTAAATGCCGTCTACCATAACCAGCCAGTGCAGCCCCAGGTGACCGGCAGCGAGCTGGCAGGACTGGACTTCAGCACCATTGGCACGGTGCAGATTCCTGTGACGCTCAAGATCAACAACCAGGAGTTTTCCTCCACCATTTCTGTAGAGGTTGTACCGGGTTACGGCCTGGATGAGATTGTGAATCAGCTTCGCAGCAAGCTGGCTAATAACTCCTATCCGCTTGGAAACGGGGCAGGCAATTATAGTGCTGCCAAGTATGACGACTTCGTTGCCGCAGTGGATCATGCAGAGGCGCTGGCGGGCAATGCGGAATTGACGCTGGCGCAGTTCAATGCAGAGCTGAATGCACTCGCTGAAGCGGAAGCCGCCCTGCTGGCTTCGCTGATTACCACACAGAACGGTATAACTTATAAGGCCTACCGGGACTTCTCCGGCGATACGGCAGGCAAATATCCCTATGGCATTACAGCGCAGGATTTGACGAACGGCGCTGCCGCTATGGTTCATGAGGAAGCCGGCAACAAATTCCTGCGGCTGACCACAACCGCAGTAGCGGGCAAAGCCAACCTGTTCCTGCCTTATGCGGGCGATGTAAACGCTGAGGGGAATCAGCGCATTGTCATCGAGTACCGTGTCCGGTTAAACAGCAGCTTCCAGTATGCCAACGGCGCTATGGTAAGAAATGATAGCGGGACCGGCAACTATTCTATGGTAACGGCGTTTGATTCCGGTAAAATCCTGGTCCAAAATGGCGGTTCCAACAAGGTCAAGGTGAGAGATTTCGCGCTGGGTACATGGTATGCCATCAAAATGGTCGCGAACTGGGATGCCAAGACGTACAGCGTCTATATCAACAATGAATCTGTTCCGGCTGCTACAGATTTCGCCTTCCGCCATACCGGCGGCAGTACATTGACCGGACAGCTGTTCGGCGTCGACGGTTATGCGAACGCGTCCATCGATTTTGACGATTTCAAGGTGAGGGTTACCGGAGATTAACCAGCGGAGGGATAGACAACATGTCAAGTCAGGTCTACGAAAAGTTCACGCCGTTACACAATGCCAAGCTCGTTCTGGGGTATCTGACCTCAATGGTGGATGCGCAGGAAGACAATCTGCCCTATTGGCTTGTACTGCCGCATAAGAAGCCAGCCGAGGCTGCCCATTGCCGGGTGGACGATGCGGAGCTGGTCGGCTCCTGGTATGAGGCCATAGATGCGGTACGCAAAATGCTGAAGACGGAGGAAGGCGCTGCGGTGCAGCAATCCTTTTACCGCCATCTGATGAAGTCCTGGGGGGAGCACGGCCTGCGCTTTCATGAGCCTTATCCGTGGACGCATACGAATCATAGCTCTTTTCATGAAATGGGCTATATTCTACCCGCGCTGAACCGGATGCTGGAGAATGATCCCGGGGATGGGGAGGCGGAGAGCAGAGCGGCCGGGCTGGTCAGGGGAATGCGCTCTCTGGTGATCGAGCGGAAGGTTCGAACGTTCTGGTCGGGGGATTATGAGGAGCAGGAGCCCCTGTACGAATTCCCCAATGATGTGTACCTGAAGGACGGCGGCTTCGAGCTGTCCAGGCATACCGGGCGGGGGGAGCAGGCGATCCGCAATGCCATTGTCCTACATTCTCTGGTGCGCAGATATGAGATTGCCGGAGATGAGGCCGCACTGGATCTCGCAACGGGCATCGCCAACCATCTGCTCGGACCTTCACGCTATTTCAATTACAAGATGGAGTTCTTCGGCCATGTCCATTCCGCAGGCTGGGTAGCTTCCGGTCTGGTACGTCTGGGCCGGGTAACAGGCAAGGAGCGGTATATTACCGCAGGTAAAGGAATCTATGATTATATCCGCAGCTTGTCCTCCTCCTTCGGTTGGGTGCCTGAGTATGCCCAGTGGCATCCGCCACATGAGGAGCATTGCGAGACCTGCTGCATCAAGGACATGATTGAATGTGCGAATGAGCTGATTCTGGCCGGGTATGAGGAATATTGGGAGGATATGACCCTGTTTGCGCGGAACCAGCTGGTGGAGAATCAGCTTAAGGTAACTTCCTACGTGGTCACAGACAATACCCGGCCTGACGAAGCAGGCATAACCTACAGGGAGATTGACCAAAGAATGATCGGGGGCTTCACCGGAGGCTCACTCGTGAATTCCATGTCGTTATCCAAGTTTCGTTCCATTGCGGGCTGCTGCGTCGGCATGGCTCCGGTGGCCCTGGAGATCATATGGAACCGGGCGGTGGAATTCCAGAATGGAATGGTAATCGTCAATATGCCGGTGGATAAGGAGACGGAGGAGGCAGCCGTCACCATGAGCTATCCCGACCAGGGCCATATGTCCATTACAGTCAAGCAGCCGTGCGATGTTGCGGTACGGGTCTATGACTGGATGGGGCAGAACCTCAGCATGAAGATTAACGGAGCCGTTTGCACACCTGAGAGGGAAGGGAATCTGCTTGTTATCCGTAGTATTGGAGCGGGGGACACTGTAGAGCTGGAGCATCCGCTGGAGACGGTGGCTGTGAAGGAGACAGTGCGCGGCGAGGAATACAAGGTATCCTGGAGAGGCTGTGATGTCGTGGATATCGCTCCCCGGGGAGAGCACTTGCGGCTGTATCAGCGGGATCTGCGCATCCCAAAAGTGTATCCCACGCAGGCAGATGTTCACTTCACCGGAGCGACGAATTACGGGCCTACCCAGCAGACGCAGGGGAGCAAATAATATCAACACTGAAATAATCCGCAATTGAAAAACCGCACCGCGCAGATATTGCTTGCGGGGTGCGGTTTTTTGGCGTTTTAGAACAGAATATGGACTTCAGCGCCGGGTAGATATTTCTCTGTTGCCGGTGAAAATTGAGTCTGTACGGCTCACTTATTATTGGTCTTCCTGACCAAATCCACCCCATCGTAAACCAGACTGTCTACACTTGCCGCCTTCTGCCGGAGGTAATGATCCAAAAAGGTCTTCGTATAATCTGTAACCAGATTTCGCATCTCCATCGCATCCCGTGCGCCTCTAAGTTCCTCATTCACACCGGTAAACACGATGTCACAGTAATCTAAATGCGCAACCCGGTCAACAGAGAAATAATAGGTTTCCCTGCTATTGTTAGCGCCAATGATCGCATTCATGTTGTAGTTGGGTTCACGAAACAGCAGCATAAAAGGCGTCTTAAGGTCGCTATCGAGGAGACCGAATGCACCGCTATCCAAGCCAATCCCGCAGGTAAACCGGTCGTCGTCCCGGCAGACCATCGCCGTCGTAAGCCCTCCATAAGAATGCCCGACGATGCCCATGCCGGGGTCAACAAGCAATCTGCCTTTAAAGATAGAATCCAGCTCTCCAGCGTCCAGCTTGTACAGAACATCGGCTACAAAACGTACATCTTCTGCCTGTAACTCACTAAGCTCTGTTAACTTGGCAAGTACCGGGAGTGCAAGCACGTTACGGCACATCTGAACGGCAGTTTCATCGTCAGGCCGCATCTCCATCGTACCAGCCAGTGCCAGCATCTCCGGATCTTCAGACATCGCTATGATGGCATCGGAAAAATCCTTGGATACATTAAACAGACGCCCGTCTTTACGCTTATACATCGTACTATTCGGATGGCCGATGCTGACCACAACGTATCCCAAGCTGGCCAAGTCCGTACAGAGCACTGTTCCCCATTCAGGGGAGCCGCCCCCGCCGCAGACATAGAATAACACCGGATAGCGCTGCTCCTTCGCGGAGAGAGCAAGGTCGTCGTAACACCGGGTCTTGAACTCTATGGAGAAAAAATCGCTTGAAACATACCCGGTGACGAGCGGCTGATCCTTTAACATCCCGTAGACTTCAGGAAACATGTATGCTGATGTAGCTTTACCTTCGCTGCTGTCGGACGGATAGAACACGAATGCCGTCAGTTCTCTTGTGGAATGATCCGCTGCCGTGTACTCCAGATCCATCTGAGTCCGGCCAACAGTATAGCTGCCAACAGGTGCTGGAAAAACCTCATAAGTTTTCATATGCTTGTTCATACACTTCTACTCCTTTGCTTTTTTAATATCGCTAACCAGCTCGGAATATTTATGATCTTCAAGCAGACCATGACCCATAAAGTCAGCAAAGTATTTGCTAAGCTTATGCTGCATCTGAGAATCCTTAATCCCGAATTCCCTATAAAACATAACTAAATTAAACTGCATAGATTCAAACATAAATGAAATCAGGTCGTCGTCAATATCAGGCCGGAGATATCCGTCCACCCTCAGCCGCCGTATAATGTCCTTGATCAAGGGGAAGGACTCGCCCTTTAGCACGTTCAGATATACTTTCAGCAGTATGTCCTCGGGAATGTGTAAAAAAGTCTCAGTAAGCTTGATCTCCAGCTCATTCAGCGGCTCGGCCGCAGTGCCATTCACGTTACCAAATAAGCCGGTAAGGAAAGACCGGAACAGGGAATCTTCAGTACTGTTATTAAAGTACGCAGCTCTTTTCCGGGTCACATTACGGATTAAGTGACAATACAGGTCATCTTTGTCTTCAAAATAACGGTAGAAGGTTCCGGGGTGCATGGACAAGCTATCCAGAACCATCTTCATCGATATATCCTCGTAAAGATGATCCACAAAAAGCTGCATAGCCCTATTCGATATTTCCCCGCGCCTTGCTTCATCCAATCGAAAGAACGTATTTTTTGGCATCGCTTCCTCCTTTAATACGTGGTGTGAACTCATTCACACTATATCGATAATCAATTCACATGTCAAATATCCGAGCCGGAATAGCGGCACAAAAAAACCACAACCCGCAAGTAACTCTTGCGAATTGTGGTTTGAGGCGTTATAGCAGAATACGAACCTCGCCGCTCGACAGATATTCTTCATCGCCATTCGGATACCGGACCTTCAGGCGGCAGTCATTGTCGATATCAACGGCGGTTGCCGCTTGCTCTTGATGCTCCTTAACAACCATGACCGTCTCGCCCAGGGACATCATGCGCTGCCGGTATTCGGGCAGGAACAGCCGTTCCTTGAGCTGCTCATAGTAGCCCATGAAGCGGTTCAGCACTTCGGCTGTAAGCCGGTTCCGCAAATCCCCTTGCGGATTGCCTGCCTCATAGATAGAGGTTGCAACCTCTGACAGCTCTGCGGGAAAGCCGCCGGAGGGCAATGTCACATTGATCCCGATCCCGAGCACGGCATAATCCAGCCACTCGCTCTCCAGGGACAGGGAAGCCTCGGTGAGGATTCCGCACACCTTTTTACCGTTCATGAAGACATCATTGACCCATTTGATCTGCGTGCTGAGGCCGGACACACTCTCGATAGCCAGAGCGACCGCAACGGCAGCAGAGGTAGTCAGAAGCGTAGCATCCGTCGCCGACAGCCGGGGACGCAGCAGAATGCTCATATAGATGCCCGTCCCCGCAGGGGAAAAGAAAGGCCGGCCTTTCCGGCCCCGCCCGGCGGTCTGCTCCTCCGAAAGGATGACTTTGCCTTCCGCTTCTCCGCCGGAAGCCAGCGCCTTCACCAGCTCATTCGTGGAAGCCACGCTCTTGAAAACTTCAAGCCGCAGCTTGTGCCCCCTGGCATCCAGGTATTTAGCGACCGCTGCGGCGGACAGTATGTCCGTCTGAGGGGACAGGGAGTATCCCTTATTGGTGACGGCTTGAATGGAATAGCCGTCACTCTGCAGCGCTTTGATGGCCTTCCACACTGCGCTGCGCGTCACGGATAACCGCCCGGCGATGTCCTCGCCGGAGAAGTATTCACCCTTATTGCTGTCCAGTAAGGCCAGGATATGTTCTTTGACTGTCATGCCTATAACCCTCCACAAGTATAACGTTCCGAGCTCATCTCTTTAAGTATATTAACATGCTTAGGATCATTAGAAAAATCAGGTATACTCACATCTTTATTGTGAACCTTAATATAATTAATGGTATACAATGAAACCATCCTCCACTATAATTCAGCTTGTTGGCTGGACTCCCTGACCGGAAGGCCGTCCAATTCCTGTATCTTATCTCGTGGAGGTTATTGAATTGAGAATCAAAGAGTTGGTCTATGCGGCCTTATTCGCCGCGCTTATCGCGGTGATGCCAGGCGGACGCGGCGTGCTGGCTAGACTGGTTGTACCGACAGCTGGCGTGAGATCCCGATGAATCTGGCAGAACACATTCTGGAACGTGCCGCACTCGTCCCTCACCGCATTGCAATTTCAGATGGACACGAAGAACGTACCTATGAGCAGCTCACGAAGCGGGTTCAGCGGGTTGCCAGCGGTCTGCGGCAGGGCGGACACACGAAACAGACTTTTGCGCTTCTATCCGGTAACCGCATGGAATTCGCCGAATTTGTCCTGGGTGCTATCTACGCAGGCTGCATTCCCGTGCTGCTGGACCCGAAATGGTCTCCAGCAGCGCTGGAGCAGGTCATCCGGCAATGCGCTCCCGTGCTGATGGTCAGTGAAGCATGCTTCGCGGCTGATCTGACCGGTCGTTACAGTGGAATTCCCCAGCTATATTTCGGCAGGGAACAGGTCTCTGGCAGCTATGAGGCCTGGGCGGCAGGCTTCGGGCCGGAGGCTGAAGCCGCAGATAGCCCGGAACTGCTGTTCATCGGGTATACCTCTGGCACTACAGGCATCCCGAAGGGGTATATGCGGACCCATGAGTCTTGGATCAGCAGCTTGGAGGCTACAGAGAAGGCGTTCAGCCTGAACCGGATGCAGCATGTGCTTGCGCCCGGGCCTTTCGTGCATTCGCTGTCGCTGTTCGCTCTGCTGCAATCCCTGTACAGCGGGGCCACGTTCCATCTCCTTCCGGAATTTGATGCAGAGCGCGTACTCACCCTGTGCTGCCACGTACCGGATATGATTCTGTTCGTTGTGCCCGCTATGACCGAGGCGTTATTGCGCCAAGCAGAGTCAAGCAACGCCGAGGTGTCCATCCAGGCCTTGATTAGCTCCGGCGGCAAATGGCCTGTGTCTTCTATACCTAAATGCCGCGAGAGGTTCAACGGGGTTAGGCTCTATGAATATTACGGCTCATCTGAAGCCAGCTACATCAGCTATCTGGAGCTTACCGGAGCGGAGCCGCAGGACTCCTTGGGTCAGCCGTTCAGCGGTGTAGAGCTATTGATCTGCGATGAACAGTTCCGCGAGGTTCCTCAAGGCACGGTGGGGGAGCTATACATCCGCAGCGATATGATCTTCTCCGGGTATCATCTCCTGCCGGAAGAGACGGCGCAGGTATTCCGGGACGGCTGGCTGCGCACAGGGGATTACGTATATCAGGACCGGCAGATGCATCTGCGCCTGGCCGGACGCGCGGGCAGCATGATCAAGAGCGGGGGACTCAAGGTGTTCCCGGAAGAAGTGGAAGCCGTGCTGCTTCGCCATCCGGATATCCGGGAGGCGATGGTGTTCGGCATACCGGATGAACGCTGGGGGGAGCAGGTAACGTTACTGATACAGTGGCAGGGTCAGGAACGGCTTACGCTCGATGAGATCCGGAAGTATTGCCGCCCCTATCTGGCCAGCTATAAGCTGCCTAAGCAGCTGATTAGCGTGGAGGAATTCAGCTACACCGGTTCCGGCAAAATCGCCCGCCAGCTCATGAAGAGCCTCGCACTAAAGGGGATGACATGAAAGAGGCCGTGCAGGAAGGTGTATCGCCTATGCTCGTTTTTGAGCAGGTAGACTTTGCTTACCGGAGAGGGCAGCCGGTATATATTGCGGGAACAGTTCTGGCGGGAGGACAGCTCCGACGAAACCGCTCGCTCTGGACCGCATTCTTGTGGCGCAACAGGCCAGAGGGTATGATATCAGGGATACCAAAGGCCTTAACCGGGTACAGGCTTACATCCAATTAGTGATTCCGCTGCTCGTCACCACCCTTGCGCGGGCGGAGCAGCTGGTGATGACGATTGAGGCAAGGGCTTACGGGAACGGGAAGGGACGGACTTCCTATCGGGTGCTGAAATATGCACGGATGGATTATGCAGCCGGCGGGATTATGCTTGCGTATGTTCTGCTGGGAATTCTGCTGGAGAGATGAGGAGATAGAGCTTGAACAGAACAGCCATACTGGAGCGGCTTCAGTCAGAGCTGCGCGAAGGCAACCACATTATCGGTGTCTCGACAGGCACGGGAATTACAGCCAAGGTTGCCGCTGACAGCGGAGCAGACTTCATTCTAATGCTGAACTCGGGCAAGTTCCGGCAGATGGGGAGAAGCTCTCTGGCGGGGTTCCTGCCCTTCTGCAACAGCAATGAGATGGTGATGGATTTTGCCTCGAAGGAGATTGTGCCGCTGGTGAGAGACACTCCGGTGCTGTTCGGGCTGAATGCGAATGATCCAACGAGAGACATGTCCCTTTATATAGAAGAGATCAAGAACAGAGGCTTCGCGGGAGTGAATAATTATCCGACAGTCGGCTTGATCGACGGGGCGTTCAGAGAGGCATTGGAGGAAGACGGCATCAGCTATGACAGGGAGGTGGAGGCTATACGTCTGGCTCATCAGCAGGAGCTGTTCACGGTGGCCTTCGTCTTCGACAAAGCCCAAGCGGTCCAGATGGCTGAAGCGGGGGCAGATGTGATCTGTGTGCATCTTGGCCTGACCGTAGGCGGATTGCTGGGGGCACGGAAGGTGGTCTCTCTGGAAGCTGCCAAGGCGAAGGCGCTGCGCATTCTCACTGCCTGCGGTGAGGTTAAGCCTGAAGTCATTAAGATGATCTACGGCGGCCCGGTCAAGACTCCGGTTGATGTCCAGTATATGTACAGCAATAATACGCAGATTATGGGCTACATTGGCGGCTCTGCCTTTGAACGGATTCCCTCTGAGCAGTCCATTACGGCCATTACCCGCGATTTCAAGCGCCTGGGCAAGCTGGATGAAGATGATCTCATGGTCAAAATGCTCAGCGGCATCACCCGGCATTACGATTACGTAGAATTTGTCAAAGAGTATGTCGCCCAGAATTACAGCGAGGAAGTAGTGTTCGCAGATCTGGCCAAGGTGGCGCATGTGTCGCGCAGTTATCTGAGCAGCTTGTTCAAAAAGGAAGTAGGGTGCAGCTTCCAGAGCTATCTGGTCGGCTTCCGTATGCAAAAGGCTGCCATACTGCTCCAGGCCCCGCACCTGCAATTATCCGAGGTGTCCGCAATGGCCGGCTACCCCGACTATGCCCAGTTCAGCAGAATGTTCAAAAAGCTCATGGGCTGCTCGCCCAAGCAGTACAAATCTAACCTAAACACAAAAACATAGAACATAAAAGCGTTTTCATCCATAAAAATGCCCGGTATGATGAATCTAAGATTCGTATACGAGGAGGCCGCAGAATGAAGACGATCGCCATAGCTGGAACGTTTGATACGAAGGGTGAGGAGTACCTGTACATCAAGAAGCTTGCAGAGGAGCTGGGCCTCAGAGCCCTGATGATCCATACCGGTGTATTCGAGCCTGCCTTTCAACCCGATGTGTCTAACCGGGAGGTCGCATCCGCCGCAGGGATGGAGCTGGACGAGCTTGCCGCGAAGAAGGACCGGGCGTTAGCTACAGAAGTGTTATCCAAAGGACTGGAGCAGCTTGTTCCCCGGTTATACCAGGAGGGGAAATTTGACGGCATCATATCCTTCGGGGGCACCGGCGGAACTTCACTGGTTGCCCCTGCCATGAGAGCCTTGCCGATCGGCGTACCGAAGGTGCTGGTATCCACGGTTGCCTCCGGAAATACCGCCCCTTATGTCGGGACCAGCGATATTATGATGATTCCGTCTGTGGTGGATGTCTCAGGCCTCAATTCGATCTCGACGAGAATATTCAGCAATGCAATGTTTGCCATCGCGGGCATGCTCCTGTTCGAAGCAGACTATGAACCGGAGAAAAAGCCGCTGGTCGCAGCCACCATGTTCGGAGTGACCACGCCGTGTGTGACCGAAGCGCGCAAATACCTGGAGGAGCGCGGCTACGAGGTGCTGGTATTCCATGCAACCGGAATCGGCGGACAATCGATGGAGGCGCTGATCGAAGCGGGCTTCATTGAAGGGGTGCTGGATTTAACTACCACCGAATGGGCAGATGAACTGGTCGGCGGCGTCTTGAACGCAGGACCGCACCGCCTGGAGGCCGCAGGCCGCAACCGTATTCCGCAGGTCGTCTCGGTAGGCGCCCTGGATATGTGCAACTTCGGCCCGGCGGATACCGTACCGGAGAAGTTCAAGGATCGCAAATTCTATCATCATAACCCGACCGTTACGCTGATGCGGACGACCGTGGAGGAGAATGAACAGCTCGGCAGGAAGCTGGCCGAGAAGCTCAATATGGCAACGGAGAGTACGGTGCTTATGCTGCCGCTTGGCGGTATTTCGGCGATTGATGTGGAGGGTCAGCCCTTCTACGGCCCTGAAGAGGACCGGATGTTGTTCGATACCCTGCGCCGGCAGGTGGACTGCTCAAGAGTTGAACTGATCGAAATGGACCTGGCGATTAATGATCCGGCCTTTGCCGAGGCCGCAGCCCGGAAGCTGATTGATCTCATGCAGGCCGCGAAGGCCTGAAACCCACAATAAGGAGGAGCTACTAATGAATAAGCAGACCAGAGCTGAGATTATGGATAGATTCAAGCAAGAGGTGAAGGCGGGCAAGATTCTTCTCGGTGTCGGGGCAGGCACGGGGATTACCGCTAAGAGCAGTGAAGCAGGCGGAGCGGATATGCTGATTGTGTACAATTCCGGCCGTTACAGAATGGCGGGACGCGGTTCACTGGCAGGCTTGCTGTCGTATGGCGACGCCAATCAGATTGTGGTGGAGATGGGTTCGGAGGTGCTACCTGTCGTCAAGGATACGCCCGTTCTGGCAGGGGTATGCGGCACCGACCCGTTCCGGGTGATGGAGGTATTCCTGAAGCAGCTGAAGGAGCAGGGCTTCAGCGGTGTGCAGAATTTCCCTACCGTGGGTCTGATCGATGGCGTATTCCGCCAGAATCTGGAGGAGACCGGGATGGGCTACGGCCTCGAGGTCGAAATGATCCGCATCGCCCATGAGCTGGATATGCTGACGACCCCGTATGTGTTCGACCCTGAACAGGCACGGGCCATGGCAGAGGCGGGTGCAGATATTCTGGTCGCCCACATGGGCCTCACCACCAAGGGCACCATTGGCGCAGTTACCGCGCTAACACTGGACGATTGTGTGGAGCGTATTGAAGCGATTATCGAAGCCGGACGGGCGGTCAACCCGGAGATTATGATAATCTGCCACGGCGGCCCGATTGCCGAGCCGGAGGATGCGGCTTATGTCATTCAGCGGACGAAGGGCATCCATGGATTCTTCGGCGCATCAAGCATTGAGCGCTTCGCAGCGGAGCAGGGAATTACCCGCCAGACCGAGTCCTTCAAAGCAATTCAGCAATAATCGCAGGCGTACGGCATTAGAGCCCTTGATACTTTCAAGGGCTTTTTTGGGGTTCAACCGTATGCAAAAACCGAATACATTGGGCCACAGCTGTTCGACTTTAAACTAATTTTAAACAGGACACCACGCTCGATTTAACCTTCCCTTGTTAAGCTGATGTCATATACAAAGGGAGGGTTAACATCATGAATCCATTGCTTCGCAAAGCAGTCTTGTCAGCAGTCTTGTGCAGCTTCACTCTAATGACCGTTAGGGGAGCTGTATACGCGGAAGGGGCGCCTGCAGCTGACGTTAAGAGTGCGATGTCCGCAGAGGCCGGCTGGAAGGAGAACGTCCGGGCCACGGCGAACACCATTACAACCATTAAGCCGGAGAAGGACGACACTTATTCGGATTTGGCGTTTCTTCAGCCGATTCTGGCAGATAAACGGATCGTGAGCTTGGGCGAGGCCTCGCATGGGGCGGCCGAATATAATTCGGTGAAGGTCCGGCTGATTAAGTACCTGCATGAGAAGCTCGGGTATAACGTTATTGCCTTTGAGTCCAATCTGGCGGATGCTGCCGCAGCGTACACACAGGTTCAGGAGCTGAAGCCGCAGGAATTGATGGAGAACTCCATCTACGGCGTATGGCAGGTGGAAGAGAATCTGCCGCTGTTCGAGTACATAGCGGAGCAGAGCCGTACGGATCATCCGCTGATGCTGACCGGGTTTGATTCCCAGGCCGCCACAGACTCTTTTATTACATTTGTTGAACAATGGTTTGCCGGGGTGGACTCTTCTAAAGCCAAAGCGTTTACCCGGACGGAAGAATGGTATTTGAAGCTTAATATGATTGATGATATCGGAGAGTTTACAGCCCAGAAGGATGCAATCAAGAGCAAATATATGATTTTCCAGGCATTCGTGAAAGATCATAAAGCTTCATTAAGCAAAGTCTATCCCAAACAGCCTAAGCTGGTGCCGACTCTTGAGCGTGTGCTTCAGAACAGGATCGATATGCTGGATTATTACCATCCTCATATTGTACAGCTGCTGGCCGGGGCAGACCCGGAGAAGCACGTTAAGCAGGGGAGCTATGAGAGAGATCGCGTGATGGCAGGGAACGTGGCTTGGCTCGCAAACACAGCCTATCCGGAGGAAAAGATTATTCTGTGGGGACACAACTACCATATCCGCAAACACAATTCTACGATGATTACCGAGCATAATGGATTCGGTTATGATCAGACACCCTATCCTACGATGGGGGAGCTGCTGCCTTGGTCCCTGAAGCAAGATAACTATGTGATCGGATTATATGCTTATGAAGGAAGTGCGCATAAGAACAACGGTAAGGTGGAGCAGATTATGCCGCATGACAAGGGAAGTCTTGAAGAAATTATGGGTGCAGGCATGGGCGCTGCGCAGTTTATCAACTTAAGAGACACCACGTTAGGCGCATCCACAGAATGGATGTACACCCCGCGTACCGCCAAGGCATGGGGAGTCCTCAATGAGACAATGATCCCGCGCGAACAGTATGACGGGATACTGCTCATTCAACAGCTTCATCCGTCCACCCCGGTAAAAGATTAGTCCCGCAGCATATAACGGCTTCTATATTAGCTGGAAATGGGCACTCTTTAAATAAAGAGTGTCTTTTTCGAATGTTCATAGAAGCGAGGATATGATATAAATCACAGAATGGTCACAGACTCCAGCCGGTATAGCCAGTTCGGGCTATAGGCACTTCAATTCCTTTTATTTACACTTAATTCGGGTTTGCACAAGAAACCATCCTACAGTGGGGGTGAACAATGCTTGTACTGAAAAGGTATGAATGCTCCATCAGCATCAGGGTTCTCGTCTTCATGATTCTAGGCATGTTAATCTGCTCCTTCAATCATAGCACCGTTGTAAGCGCAGACAACAGCACCCGAGTCCTTCCGCTCCAGCCCATCATCGACTCAGCCCGTGAGGGAGATCTCATCACCCTGGCTCCGGGAGCCTATTCCGGTCCGGTCCGGCTGGATAAGCGATTGACGATTAACGGTAACGGCGAGGCGATTCTGCTGCATACGGCAAAGGACGAGCAGACGGCGGTGCTGATCACGGCAGACGGTGTAAGGCTTGAGAATCTGAAGATTCAGCAGAATAACGACGGGGAAGCGGCGGCTGTACGCGTTGAAGCGGACAGGGTCACCCTGAAGGGGCTGGTCATTCATTCGGCAGGGTACGGCATACTCCTCCGTGAAGCCGATGGCGGGGTAATCTCGGATAATACAATAAGCTGGTTCATTCCCAAGGGAGAAGCACCGGGAACGAGAGGCAACGGGATCGATCTCTATAACTCTCACGGCGCTGTGATCCGGGGCAACGACATCGCTTATCTGCGGGATGGCATCTATCTGGAGAACAGCCGCAATACGGTGGTGGATCAGAACAAGCTCTCTTATCTGCGGTACGGGGTCCATTGCATGTATATCAATGGCTCGAAGGTCACTAACAACACCGGGGAATACAACATTACCGGCGCAATGGTAATGGGCGTAACCGATGTGGTGGTGTCGGGGAACTCCTTCCGCAAGCAGAGCCGGAATGTGCATTCACAGGGGATTCTGCTCTACGATGTGCGGAATTCCGCGATTATGAACAACCGGGTGGAAGGCAACCGGGTGGGGATTTACATGCAGCAGTCCTCGGATAACAAGCTGCAGCAGAATCTGGTGCTCCGCAACTATATCGGCGTGCAGTTCGAGAACGCAGAGGGCAACCGCTTTGAGCGTAACGGGTTTGTGGCGAACGTCATTGAGGCCCAGGCCACGGGCAGCAGGGACAATGAGATGAACGGGAATTACTGGGACGCCTTTGGCGGACTGGATCTCACGGGGGATGGGGTCAGCGATCTGAAGTATGCGATCAACCCCTTCTATCAGCAATTGGTTGCGGGGAATGCAGCGTATCAGCTGTTTTTCCAGTCACCGGGGATGACGTTCCTGAGCGATATGTACACCGGCGGTTCGGCAGGGTGGTCCACCGATTCAGCGCCGCTCATGCAGCTTGAGGCAGGTACAGTTAGCCCGGATCAGGCGGCAGGCGGACAAGGCACGGTCATGGTAGCGGGCTGGCTGCTGCTGTTCCTATCCGTAATTACAATCATATACTTGGGGGTACTGCGATTATGAAACGATGGAGTCTGGTCTTGATGGTAGCAATGAGTCTGGTGATCCTCGCGGCCTGCGGACAGAAAAAATACGAGCCGTTAGCGATTAATGAAGACGTCGATATCTGTGTGGTCTGCAATATGCAGGTGAAGGATGATGCTTTCGCCACTCAGCTAACGACCAAGGACGGCAAGAATTACAAGTTCGACGATATCGGCTGCATGAATGAGTGGAAGACCAGCAATGGCACGGAGCAGATCGGCATGGATTATGTCCGCGACTATAACGACAAGAGCTGGATTGAATTCAGCAAGGCGAGCTATGTGTATGACGCTTCTCTGCGTACACCGATGGCTTATGGAGTGATCAGCTTCAAGGACAAGGCGGCAGCAGAAGCATTCGTGAAGGAGCAGGCGCTAGGCACTGTTCTGACCGCCGGAGAGCTGGCCTCCCATGAATGGAAGCAGAACAAGGATATGATGAACATGGACATGCAGAGCGGGGAAGGTCATATGGAGGAGCATAGCTCAGAGGAAGGCAAGCATTCCGAAGAGACGGATATGTGAGTATGGCTGACATCCTGCATATCGCCCGCAGAGAGCTTAAGATGGGCTTCCGCAACCCGTGGGCCTATTCCTTCCTGGCCTTGTTCTGTACCTTCAGTCTAGGGCTGCTGCTGATCCATGCGAATAACGCGGTGGAAGGCTATACGGCTGTTACGGGCTCTATGCTGAGCCTGATTCTGTATCTTTTGCCGCTGATGACGTTATTTCTGGGCTCCTTCTCACTGACCTCGGAACGGGAAGACGGAAGCTGGCAGCTCTTATCCACCTATCCCATTGGAACCTTATCCTTCGTTCTGGGAAAATACACCGGGCTAGCCGCTGTCCTGCTGACGATTGTAGCGTTTGGTTACGGGCTGATGGGGCTGGTCTGCGGCCTGCTCGGGATGGCTTTTGCGGCGGATACTTACTTCCTGTTCCTGGCCTTCTCGGCAGGTCTGGTCTTACTGTTCCTGACCCTTGCCCTCTTCATCGGCTCGTTATCCCGCAACCGCTGGCAGGCCTTGACGATCTCCGTAGCGGTCTGGTTCTTTGCGGTGATCGGCTGGCCGACATTCCTGATCGCAGGCCTCGGCCTGCTCCCATATCTCTGGATCAAGCCAGCGCTGATTGTGCTGACGATGCTTAATCCGGCTGAGCTGGTGCGCCTGTTCGTGGTGGTGAAGCTGGGCGGAGGGTCGGTTCTGGGGCCGGAATATTATCAGTGGGTGGAATGGATTAGCCGCCCGGGCGGCAGCCTGTTGTTCCTCGCGGTCTGCGCTGCCTGGGTGCTGCTGTCCATCTTAGCGGTATATTGGATCTGGGAGAGGGGGCGTTCCCGTGGATAATCCGCTAATTCAGGTGAAAGGGATTACCAAGGTCATTGGGCGGCAAACACTGGTCGAAGAGATCAGCTTCCAGGTTCCAGGCGGCAGCATACTTGCCCTGTGCGGCGGGAATGGAGCCGGCAAAAGCACGGTGCTGCGGATGGTAGCCGGGATTCTACAGCCGACTTCAGGCGAAATTACGGTAAACGGGCTGAAGTGGAAGCAATCCCGCAAGCGCTTTTCCATGCAAATCGGCTATATGCCGGATGATTATCAGTTCAGCCACGGGCTGTCTGCGGAAGAACTGCTGAATTTCTGGGCGGCGCTGCGCCGGATTCCCAGACGCAAACAGCGGGTAGAGGAGGTGCTGGCTCTAGTCGGACTTGCGGATAAGCGCAACAGCCTGGTGACCACCTTCTCCAAGGGGATGCGCCAGCGTGTGCTGTTCGCGCAAGCGCTGCTGGCGAAGCCGCCGCTCCTGATTATGGATGAGCCAACTAACGGGCTGGACCCGTTCTGGATGAACGAATTCGTGAAGCTGCTGCAGAACATCCGGGAAGAGGGGCATACGGTCCTCTTTTCCACTCATCAGCTGGAGATTGCGGATCGGGTGGCCGATCAGATTGTCTTCTTGAATCAGGGCAAGCATGTGGGGTCAGGCACTACGGCAGAGATCCGGGCAGAATTCGGTTCGCTGTATGCCGCCTTTCACCATAGTCTGGGGCTGGGATGAAGCTGCGCCGGATCGTTACTCTGCTGATTATTGCCGCTGCCTGTGCTGCCGGAATCGGGGTTTATCTTCAGCAGTCCAGCCAACCTCCGGCTGGGAGAATGACCGCAGGTGCTTCGGCTCCGGCGTTCGAAGCGGTAACCTTGCAGGGGGAGAAGGTGCGCCTCAGCGAATACAAGGGCCGGGTCGTGCTGCTTAACTTCTGGGCGACCTGGTGCAAGCCCTGTATGCGGGAAATGCCCCTGTTAAATGAACTAAGCCAGTCCGCAGAGCTTCCAGTCGAGACCTTGTTCGTGAACGCAGGAGAATCCAAGGGGACGGTATCGGAGTATATGGCGGAGCAGCAGTTCACTTTTCCCGTAATTATCGATGTTACCGGAAGAATATCTGCCTCGTATAGCGTCAATGCACTGCCGTCAACTTATATCATCAATAAGGCGGGCGAGATAAGCAAAGTCGTGGTCGGAGAGATCGGTGATCTCGATACGCTCAAGCAATGGCTGGTTGAGGCCGGAGCAGAATAAAGAAGGGGATATTCTATTCTAAATACAGCCTCCGCCTGCCGGGAAGATGCTTCTGGTGCAGGCGGAGGTTTTTAAAACCATAAAAAGAAAAATTATTTCTTTTTTTATTTTATTTTAGAAAAATTACTTTATTTTAATCCAAATTCTGCTATACTCTATGCCAAGAGGGAGCATTAGTCAGGAATCCTGACGCGGGAAGGGCGCTCGCTTACACTTAATCTGAGGGGGAATGTGGTGTGGGAACTAACAGAAAGGGCTTCACAGTATCGCTGCTGCTGACCATGTCTATGCTGCTTGCGGCTTGCGGAGGAAATGGCAATACGAAGGGGACACCGGATGCCGGAAGCACCGGAGCACCCGGCACGGGCGCTGAAGCTACGGCTGCGGCGGAGCCGGTGAAGCTTGAATTCTGGACGATTGCACTTCAGCCTACGTTCAATGATTACTTCAATAATCTGATTACCCAGTATGAGGGCAGCCACCCCGGGGTGACGGTAGAGTGGAAGGACTATCCCTATGATGCAATCTCGCAGCGGCTGTTGACTAGTACAGCGAGCGGCAAGAGTCCCGATGTCGTGAATCTGAACACCGAGTTCGCCAGCCAGTTAGGCAGTAAGGGAGCGCTGCTGAATCTGAACGAGTACCTGACGGATGAGCAGGCGAAGAGTTATTTCGAGGGGATTTATAATTCTACGGTATTCGATGGCAAGGCTTACGCGCTTCCCTGGTACACAGGCACTGAGGTGCTGTTCATGAACAAAAAGCTGGTGGAGAAGGCCGGTCTCGACCCGGCGAACCCGCCGCAGACCCGCGAGGAGCTGGTGGAGTGGGCGCGTCAGGTTCATGAGAAAACCGGAGCAGCCGGGTATGCCCAGCAGCTGGTCTCCAAGCTGTTCCCGATCGACGGAATCCAGATCCTGAATGAAGACAAGACGGCTGCGGCCTTCAATACGCCGGAAGCCGAGGCAATGATTACCCAGATGCGCGACCTGATGAAGGAAGGGGTAGTGCTGAAGGAGGACGCTGATTTCAGCAAGCAGATTCAGTATTTCTCCGGTGAGCAGGTAGCCTTCCAGTTGTCCGGCCCAACGTTCATTAACTTCATCAAGACCTCTGCGCCGGATGTCTACAAGAACACCATTGCGGTCCCGCTGCCGACAGGCAAGGCGAACCTGCGTCTCTCTAATTCGATGAATCTGGTCGTGCCGCAGAAGTCGAAGAACCCGCAGCAGGCGGTGGAATTCGCTGCCTTCCTTACGAATGCCGAGAACCAGACAGCCTTCTCCAAGGTCGCCAACACACTGCCGTCAAGCAAGGCTTCGATTCAGGACCCGTTCTTCACCGACTCTGACGGCTCACTCGAAGCCGAAGCCAAGGTAGCCTCCTCGCAAAGTCTCGATAAGGCTACCGATTATATGGTCGGCGTCCCAAGCGCCGCAGATATCAACTCTGCGCTGGCGCGGGGGCTGCAGGAGATTCTGATGAACGGCGCAGATATCAAGGAGACACTGAACAAGGTAGAGAAGGAAGTCAATAATATTATCAGTCAGGGTTCCTAAGCTGCAGAAGCATAGCTGATGAGGGGGAGGTGTAGCGGGTGTACAAGGGGTTTCGGTCTGAATCTTTTACCGCATGGGCGTTTATGGCGCCTGGGCTGCTGTTTTTGGCGGTATTTACCTTTTGGCCGATTATTTACGGCATACCGCTCTCGTTGACAGATTATTCTGTCATTACCGAGACGAAGTATGTAGGTCTGGACAACTTCACCCGGGCCTTCCAGGATCATAATTTCCTGATTTCACTGTGGAATTCACTGGTCTATGTGCTGATTGTGCCGGTGATCCAGATCATTTCAATCTTAATGGCTATTCTGGTCAACAGCCGGATTCCTGGAGTCAAAATGTTCCGGGCCGCCTACTATATACCGGTCGTGACCTCGATGGTTGCGGTGGCGCTGATCTGGAGCTGGCTGCTCGGCAATAACGGAGTTGTCAATTACCTGCTGCTGAAGGCAGGGATTATCAGCGAACAGGTCTCCTGGCTGTCCACGAGCAGCACGGCGCTGTATGTTCTAATGTTCATTACGATGTGGAAGGGCCTCGGCTATTACATGATGCTCTATCTGGCCGGGCTTCAGGGCATTCCGGCAGATCTCTACGAGGCTGCAAGGGTGGACGGGGCAGGGCCGCTACGGCTGATTGTACATGTGACGCTGCCGCTGCTGCGCCCGCATATTCTGTTCTGCACGCTGATCTCGGTGATGGGCGCGATCCGGGTGTTCGATGAGGTCTACATTCTGACCAAGGGCGGACCGGGGACGTCTACATTAACTTCAAGCGTCTATATTTTTCAAAAAGGGCTGGAGCAGTTCAACTTCGGCTATGCTTCGGCGCTCGGGCTGATCGTCAGTCTGATGGTGGGAGCGCTTAGTGTACTCGTATTCAGATTGAACCGGAAAGGCGGGGTGAATTCCTATTGATACCGCGTAGCTTGCGTGTTCTAATCACTTATCTGCTGCTGATCCTGCTTGCCCTGTTCATGATGGGGCCGTTCCTGTGGCTGCTCAGTGTCTCGCTGATGCCGGGGCGCAACGTGTTTGCGAACCCGCCGGCTATTCTGCCCACCTTCATTGCGTTCGATAACTATGTGCAGGTGTGGAACTTCATGAATTTTCCGCGTTACATTCTGAATACGGTCATCATTACGCTGCTGGGAGTCGTGTTCAACATTATTCTATCCTGTCTGACGGCTTATCCGCTGGCGGCCTTCCGGTTCAAGGGCCGGAACCTGGTCTTCACGCTGCTGATCTCGACCATGATTATTCCGTCGGCCACCGCTATGATTGTACATTATCTGACGATTCAGGCTTTTCAGCTGGGCAATACGTTCTTCGGTGTTGTTCTTCCGGCAGCGGTGTCCGTGTTCAATATTTTCCTGATGCGGCAGACGTTCCTGGGTATTCCGGCAGATATCCGGGATTCGGGTAAAATGGACGGAGCCTCCGAGCTGCGCATCTTCATTCAACTGGTCATGCCGCTCGTCAAGCCGGGGATTGCGGTGATTGGATTGCTGGAGGTCATGGCGTTCTGGAATAACTTCCTGTGGCCGATTGTCGTCCTGGATGACCCGGAGAAGTATCCGCTCGCCGCAGCTCTGACGTATCTGAACGGGCAATTCTCCTATAACTTCGGCTGGATTGCCGCCGGAACCATGATCTCGGTGCTGCCGATCATCCTCGTGTTCCTGTTCACGCAGAAGTATTATATGGAAGGGATTGCCGGCGCGATAAAAGGCTAACGAAGGAGGCATAACTCAATGGGGATTTCGTTACGGGACTGCCAATATCTGTTCCGCGACTATTATACGCAAGGGAAAGAGCTGGTGGTTGAGGGTTCGCAGCTTTGCTGTGAGCTGGCTTCACGTTATGCGATGAATCAGGATGTAAACGGGCTACTTGCTGAAGGCGGAGACATCGTAATTCTGGAACCGGCCGGACCGGGCGTAGCCACCTCCGATAAGGGGAATGCGCAGCTGATGCTGGAGTATGACGCCGGGCTTGCTGCGGACGGATACCGGCTGGTAATTGGAGAGGATGCTAAGCTTGTTGTCGCTGCGTCTAACCGGCGGGGGCTGAAGTACGGGCTGGATGCGCTGAAGCAACTGCTTACTGTGGAGGAGGATTGCTGCCGCCTGCCGGTGGTTACGGTGGAGGATGAGCCTTCTTTTCCGGTACGGGGCATTATTGAAGGGTTCTATGGCGTGCCATGGAGCTTCGCGGACCGGATGGATTCGGTCAGTTATATGAGCGGGCACCGGATGAACGCCTTCATGTACGCGCCGAAGGATGATCTCTATCACCGGAAGCTATGGCGTGAGCCGTACCCGGACGATGTGTTCACCAGGATTCATGATCTTAAGCTGGAATGCGACAAGCATCTGGTGGATTTCTACTATTGTATTAGCCCGGGCAATGATCTGGAATTCCGCAGCCAAGGCGACTTCGCGAAGCTGGAGGAGAAGCTTGCGGCAATGATCGCGATTGGAGTGCGGCATTTCGCACTGCTGATGGATGACATAGATTATGTGCTCCAAGGCGACAACAAGCAGTTCCTGGAGCGCTCCGGGACCGCCCATGCCTATGTGACGAACCGGGTCTATGATTACTTAGCCGGATGTCTGCCGCACTTCACCCTGGCGATGTGTCCATCGGAATACTGGTCGTATTGGAACACGGAGTACAAGAAGGATATCCGCGAGCAGCTTCATCCCGCTGTAAAAGTGTTTTGGACCGGCTATTTCGTCTTCGCCCCGGAGATTGGCCGGGGGCATGCGGAGGATAATTACAGTTTTTACGGGCATGAGCTGTGGCTGTGGGACAATATTCCGGTGAATGACTGCGATAAGGACCGGCTGTTCCTTGATCCGGTGCGCGGGCGCAGCTCCCGGCTCGGCAATTACGGGCATACAGCAGTCGTTGCCAATCCGATGAATCAGTGGGAATGCTCCAAGATCACGCTTAACACGATGGCCCATTATATGTGGAACAGCGAGCGTTACATGCCGGAGCTGTCCTGGGAGCTGTCCGTGCGTGAATTCGCCGGGGAGCTGGCGGAGGACATGATGTTCTTCTGCCGCCAAAATCTGAATAGCCGCCTGTATTCCGGCGGCTACCCGGAGCTGGACGATGCGCTGGCGGAACGCGATCTGGAGCGGCTGGACGCTTATTTCAGCCGGCTGGAGCAGGCTGCCGTACGGCTTGGCGGGTTAGACAATGCCAAATTTATCGAAGAAGCAGGGCCGTGGCTGCGCCGGGCCATCGGAGATGCTGTGCTGTGGCGGGCTGTGCGCAGACAGCTGGAGAATACGCCTGGGCCGCTGGCTGGGAAAGATGTGCTTAAGTGCCTGGAGCGCTGCCGCAGTTATGGTGTACGGCTCGGCAGTGATCCGGCCGTGCGTGCGGCTGAGGCGCTGGGGATCGAGCTGCCGGAGATGGAGGCGGAGATCAAGGCAGAGAAGAAGGCGGAGACAAAGGAGGAGGACCAGCATGTCTAAGCACCATAAGCTGATTCTGGTTCCGCTCGATGAGCGGCCCTGCAATTATGAATTCCCTTATCTGCTGGCTCAGGGAACAGATTATACGGTAGAACGTCCGCCCGCCGGGATTATGGGCCTGAAGAAGCGCCCGGGTGATGTTGAACAGCTATGGTCCTGGTTCGAGGCTGCCTGCGAAGGGGCGGACGGTGCAGTGGTTGCGTTAGATACACTGCTCTACGGCGGCATCATTCCCTCGCGGCTGCACCAGCTGGAGCTTGAAGTGCTGGCTGCGCGCCTGGAGCGGCTGCGGAAGATCCGGCAGCGTTACCCGCAGCTGAAGCTTTATGCGTTCCAGCTGATAATGCGCTGTCCGCAGTACTCACTATCTGACGAGGAGCCGGATTATTATGCGGACTGGGGCCGGGAGATCTTCCGTAAGGGCTTCATCGGCCACCGGCTGGAGCTGGGCATTGCTACGGATGAGGAGATCCGTGAGCTGGCCGATATTGATCTCCGGCTCCCGGCAGAGGTGCTGCAGGATTATCTTGGCCGTAGAGCAATTAATATTGAAGCGAATAAGCAGGCGCTGGAGCTGGTCCGTGACGGGGTGATTGACTTCATGATTGTTCCGCAGGATGATTCGGCGCCGTATGGGCATACCGCCAAGGACCAGGAGAAGGTGCGGGCGCGGATCACTGCGCTTGATCTGGAGCTTAAGGTCTATATGTATCCGGGAGCCGATGAAGTGGGCTGCACATTGCTTGCCCGGATGATGAACAAATCCGAAGGACGTATCCCTTTGATATACCCGCGTTTGTCCGCTGTGCAGGGGGCGTTTGTGACGCCGCTGTTCGAGGACCGCTTTTTCTACGAGACGCTGAAGTATCAGATCCTGGCCGCCGGGGGTCTGATCGCATCCAGCGCTGCCGAAGCGGACCTGGTCCTGCTGGTCAGCACACCGGGGGAGACGATGGAGGAGGCGGTGTCGCAGAAGCATGCTTTTCACAGTTATGACGTATACCGGAACCTGATGGAGCTGGTGGAGTACGGGGACTACCTGCTTCGTGACCGTAAGGTACCTGTGGCTGTAGCAGATGTCGGCTATGCCAATGGTGGAGACCAGAAGCTGGTTAAGATGCTGCGGCAGAAGAACCTCCTGTTCGATCTGGCCGGATATGCCGCCTGGAATACCAGCTCCAATTCGCTTGGAACGGTAATCTCGCAGGCGATGATCTATCCGATCTACGGACGTACACAAGGGCATCTGGATTTCCTGGCGCTCCGCTATGCCGAGGATGTATGCTATTGTTCAGTAGTGCGCGGAGAGCTTAGTGAGGGACCCGTGCAGGAGATGGGCTATGGCAAATACGAACTTGACGGACCGCGCGGCCGCGTAGCTGCCCGTGTACAGGAACGGCTGAGTGAGGAGCTGACTGTACGGATTGACAGTCCATCGGGGAGCGTTAAGATTACCGATTGCTATATGCCATGGAACCGGATGTTCGAGGTGGGCTTAACAGTAGAGTATGTGCCCTCGTGAGGGCGGGCGGATGATATAAATTGAACTTGAAACAGACAGGGAAGAGTGACGGAGGGGATTTTGGAGCTGTAGAAGCGATAGAAGCGGTAGCAAGTTCAATTTATATATAATATAAGGAGAGAGGGTGGGGACCCTGAGCAAAAATATACTGGAAAGCCTGCATCTGGGGCTGATTGTCTCCTGCCAGGCTTTGCCGGATGAACCGCTGCACGGGCCGGAGATCATGGCCCGGATGGCCGTGGCGGCAGCGGAAGGCGGAGCCATCGCCATCCGGGCCAACGGGGCGGCAGATGTGCGGGCGATCAAGCAGGCAGTTGCGCTCCCGGTGATCGGCATCGTAAAGCGCAATTACCCGGATTCGGACGTCTATATTACCCCTACGCTTAGAGAGATTGAGGAGCTGCTGGGCGCGGGGGCGGATATTATCGCTTTTGACGGGACCCGGCAGACCCGGCCGGAGAATTGTACGCTGGAGCAGATCATAGACCTGCTGAAGGCAAGCCCGGCTGCTTCCATGGCCGATATCTCCACACTGGAGGAAGCGTTATACGCCGAGTCGCTTGGGGTCAGCTGTGTCTCGACCACCTTGTCGGGATATACACCGTATTCCCGCCAGCAGGAAGGGCCGAATCTGGAGTTGCTGGAGCAGGCTGCACAGCGGCTGAAGATTCCGGTCATTGCCGAAGGCCGGATCAGCCAGCCTGCCCAAGTGGAGGCAGCGCTCGACCTGGGGGCCTTCGCGGTGGTGGTAGGCTCCGCAATTACCCGGCCGCAGCTGATCACCCGGCCGTTCGCAGCAGCGGCGAGAAAAGTGAGGATGAACCGTAATGGAAATGAATGACCGGATCAACACTTATTACCCGTCCATGACTAAGTCAGAGCAAAAGGTAGCCCGGTGTGTGCTTGAGCATCCGGACAATCTGATCTATTTGTCTGTGACCGAGCTGGCCGATTTTGCCGGAACGGGCGAGACCACGGTGATGCGCTTCTGCCGCAAAATCGGCTTCAAGGGCTATCAGGATTTCAAGCTGATGCTGGCCCAGGGCCTGCCGAAGCGGCAGACTCTGGCGGACGGCGAGCAGGGGGCAGGTGGAGGGGATTACGCCGACCACCTGTATGCCTTAATGGTTGGTGTATTGCAATCCAGCCTAGGCATGCTGGACCGGGCGCAGCTGCAGCAGGCGGTAGACGCTCTGGATCAGGCCCGGTATGTCCAGTTCTTCGGGGTAGGCTCTTCCGGGATCACGGCACTGGACGCCAAGAACCGCTTCCTGCGGATCGGGCGGCGTGTCGAAGCCAATTCCGACAGCCATATTCAGTCGATGATGGCGGTGACGATGGGGGCGGGCGATGTGGCATTTGGCATCAGTGTATCAGGCAGCACACTGGATACGAATGACATGCTGATGAAGGCCAAGCAGAACGGGGCCAAAGTCATTGCCATGACTAACTATGCCAAGTCCCCGATTGCTTCCATTGCCGACATTGTGCTGCTGACAGCCGGGAAGGAATCCCCGCTGGAAGGCGGCTCCGTAGGGGCTAAGGTCTCCCAGCTGTTCATTATCGACCTGCTCTGCCAGGGGCTGGAGCAGCTCCATGCCGAAGAGACCAAGCGGATGAAGGAGCTCACCGCGCGGGCGGTCATTGACCGGATTTATTAGGATTCGGGGAATGAAGCGGTAGGGAGAAATGAAACGACTGGGAGAAATGAAGGGATAGTGAATTATGCATTACATTCCGGTTAAGGGAACAGCGTGGGTGATATAGGGGGCGTTGAGTTCGTCTGTCGAGGTAGGGGTATGAGAAAGAGGCGTGCAGGCGGAAAACCGAACACATTGGAGCCTGGGGCGGCGTGTTGGTCGAATGTAATCGAAAAACCGATTACAATGCGCTCGCGAGAGGGCAGATGGCCAGATGTAATCGAAAAACCGATTACAATCGCTGGTTAGAGGGCGGACGGCCAAATGTGGGCGGAAAACCGATTACAATGCGCTCGCGAGAGGGCAGATAGCCAGATGTAATCGAAAAACCGATTACAATGCGCTCGCGAGAGGGCAGATGGCTGGATGTAATCGGAAAACCGATTACAATGCGCTGGTTAGAGGACAGATGGCCAGATGTAATCGAAAAACCGATTACAATGCGCTTGCGAGAGGACAGATGGCCAGATGTAATCGAAAAACCGATTACATTGCGCTCGCGAGAGGGCAGATGGCCAGATGTAATCGGAAAACCGATTACAATGCGCTGGTTAGAGGGCGGACGGCCAAATGTGGGCGGAAAACCGATTACAAGTGTATTGTTACTCAGGGATCATGCTCTATGCCGCCAGAAAGCAGGCGAATGGAGATATATGAGCTGAAACT
This sequence comes from Paenibacillus rhizoplanae, assembly GCF_042684125.1. Classification (NCBI taxonomy): domain Bacteria; kingdom Bacillati; phylum Bacillota; class Bacilli; order Caryophanales; family Paenibacillaceae; genus Paenibacillus; species Paenibacillus rhizoplanae. The sequence goes on from NZ_JBHUKY010000078.1 coordinate 199,290, forward strand.
TAAGCCCTAAAACGGTACCTTTCCTACAAGGATGGCAGCGCCGTTTCCGTGTGGTACAGACGCAGTAGTGGAGGTGGTGCGAATGCGGCAAGTCATAGGTGTGGATATCGGAGGGACAGGCATCAAGGGGCTTGTGACCGATGAAGCGGGAACGATTCTGGCGGAAGCCCGGCGCGACACGGAGGCCCGGCTGGGCCGGGAGGTTATTCTCGGCCAGCTCCACAGCCTGGTGGAGGAACTGCTGGCTGGCCATCCTGCGGTGGAAGCGCTGGGGATTGGCTCGGCGGGCAGGGTGAATGCGGATACGGGCGAGGTGGTCTACGCCACCGATAATCTGCCCGGCTGGCAGGGGATGCAGCTTACGAAGTGGGCAGAGACTGCCTTCGGGCTGCCTGCGGCGGCCGATAACGATGCCAACGCTGCGCTGTTGGGCGAGGCCTGGCTGGGCGCGGGACGCGGCAGGGTGAGCCTGGTCATGCTGACCCTGGGCACCGGGGTCGGCGGGGCTAATCTGGCGGAAGGCCGGCTGCTGCGCGGAGCCGCCTGGAGCGGTGGCGACTGGGGGCACAGCGTGCTGGTGCCGGGAGGTCGCCCTTGTAATTGCGGCAAGCGCGGCTGCGCGGAGCAATATGTGTCCGGCCAGGCGCTGCTGCGGCTGGCACTGGAGGAGACCGGCCGGGCGTTTACGCACGGGCGTGAGATTATGGCGGCGGCGGAGCAGGGCGACGCGGCAGCGCTGGCGGTGCTGGAGCGCTTCACAGCGGATCTTGCGCTGGTGACAGCTAACATCGGGGCGGCGGTAGACCCCGAGCTGATTATTATCGGCGGCGGGGTCATTCAGAGCCGCGCGGTCTGGTGGCCGCTGCTGGCCGGGCAGGCGGGTGGCAGTTTGGCCGCCCGAATCGTGCCAGCGGAGCTGGGCAACCGGGCAGGCTGCTTCGGCGCGGCCCGACTGGCTCTGGAACGGCTGTGCCGGGACGAAGGCGAAAGACAGATCTAACTGCTGCGGCAGGGAGGAGATGGAGAAATGGCTGGCGAACAGGTGAAGCGTTCGGATGTAGTAATTATCGGCGGCGGCCTTGGAGGAACGGCGGCGGCACTGGCCGCAGCCAAGGCAGGGCTGCGGGTGCTTGTAACAGAGGAGACGGACTGGCTGGGAGGGCAATTGACTTCCCAGGCCGTGCCGCCGGATGAGCACCGCTGGATTGAGCAATCGGGCAGTACCGCGTCTTACCGGGAGTTCCGCAGCAGAGTCAGGGAATATTACAGGCGGAATTATCCGCTTACGGAAGCTGCCAGGAGCAATCCTATACTGAATCCCGGCAACGGATGGGTCAGCCGATTGGCACATGAGCCCAAGGTGGCACTGGCTGTTCTGCAGGAGATGCTGGCCCCGTATGTGAACACCGGACGGATTGAGGTACTCTATCATACAGTGCCGGTCGCGGCCGATACTGAAGGGGATTATGTTACCGGAGTGACGGTCCGGCAAGGACCGGATGGTGACCTGATCAGGCTGCGGGGAGCCTACTATCTGGATGCCACAGAGTGCGGCGATCTGCTTCCGCTGGCCGGAGTGGAGCATGTCAGCGGCGCTGAAGCCCGCAGCGAGACGGGGGAGCCGCACGCCCTGGAGGCCCAGGACCCGCTCGACATGCAGTCGATTACCCACGTGGCGGCGGTGGACTATGTGTCGGGTGGAGACTATACGATTCCGCGTCCAAGAGATTATGATTACTGGCGCGAATATGTCCCCTCGTTCTCGCAGTATCCGATCTTAAGCTGGTTCGCTTCAGATGCAGACGATACGACCAAGCTGAAGCAGTTCACAATGTTCCCGAATGAGCAGGGGATTGTATCCCTGTGGGATTACCGGCGGATCGTAGACCCGGCCATCTGGACGGAGCCGCTGAATGACGGCGAAGTCACTCTGCTGAACTGGGCACTGAACGATTACTATGCCGGGTCAATCATCGGCGTATCGCCGGAGGAACGGGAGCGGCATCTAGAGGGAGCACGGCAGCTCACCCTCTCGCTCGTGTATTGGCTCCAGACCGAAGCGCCCCGCCTGGACGGCGGGAAGGGCTACCCGGGTGTACGGCTGCGCGGAGATGTGCTCGGCACGGAGGACGGACTTGCCAAAGCCCCTTATATCCGTGAATCCCGGCGTATTCGCGGTCTATACACAATAGCCGAGCAGGATGTGAGCAAGGAGCTGTGCGGGGCGGCGGGACCGCGCCGTTATGAGGACAGCGTGGGGGTAGGCAGCTATCACCTGGATCTTCACCCTACAACGGTGAGCCAGAGAACCTTCTACATCCCGAACCATCCTTATGAGATTCCTCTCGGATCATTGATCCCGGTACGGGTCAAGAACCTGCTCCCGGCTTGCAAGAACATATCCATGACCCAGATTGCGAACGGCTGCTACCGCCTGCATCCCACAGAATGGAATATCGGCGAAGCGGCGGGCACCCTTGCGGCCTATGCCATCAGGCAGCAGGTCGAACCATCGGCAGTCAGAGAGTCGGCGGCGCATCTTGAGGCGTATCAGCAGCAATTGACTGCACTCGGAGTCCAGCTGCACTGGACCCCGGAGGAGCTGGAGGCTTAAGCGCACCTTCTCCGGCCATCAGTATAGCTCAAACGTCTATAATCTCATATCCAAGGTAAGGCACCCCTCAGCGTGGTGCCTTTTTTGGTATTTTCTTTTTAGTAGATGTTACCTGGCAGCAAGTAGGTGGATAAACGTATCTTGTTCAGTTGGTTTTGGCAGAAACGGAGGAAGCAAGTGGAAATTGTACAACTAAATTGCTTCAGTCTCGCTTCTCAGTAGAAAATATGAAAAATTAAGTGCCCTTTTTCCAACTGCTATCCTACTATGGCCTAATCGTCCATCAGCAAGTGTAGAAAATCCAACTGTTTCCTCTTGCAAAGAATACTTTGTAGAGTAATCCCGTAAGCTTCTTTAAAGGTAATAGTAGACAAATGTCGAATCAAGTCACAATGACATTTCAAGGAGTGAATTTATTTTGTGTAAGATGATCAAACTTGTATCCACCACTGTACTCGCTTTTCTGCTATGCTTCGTTTCTATTCCATCCGTATTCGCAGAAGCCGCTCTCATCTCAGACAAGAACCTGGAACAGGCGATTCGCGTCGAGCTGAAGAAGCCGGCCGCTCCCCTTACCAAAGAAGATCTGCAGACCCTAACATCCCTCTATCCTAGTGATCCTGAGCAGAAAATTAACAGTCTTAGCGGACTTGAGCACGCTGTTAATATAAAAAGCTTAATGCTCCCAGGGCTGGGCATCACCAACATTGAGCCCCTTCAAAATCTACACAAAATCACCTTCCTGGCTCTGAACGACAATCAGATCACTGGGCTGGAGCCGCTGCAAGCACTATCCCAACTGAAGCAGCTTAATCTTGATTCGAACAACATAGAGAAGCTTGATGCACTAGCAGGATTAACCCATCTAACAGATCTGTTAATCGGTAATAATCAGCTTAAGGATCTGACGCCCGTTCAATCATTGGTCAAGCTGAACTGGTTAATCATAAATGATAACCAAATCCAGTCCCTTGAACCGCTAAGAAATCACCCGGAGCTGGAGCATGTCTACCTTGAGAATAATCTGGTCGAGGATATTAGCGTCTTAACCACTCTTCCGAAGCTTAAGGAGGTTTCAATCAGCAATAATCCTCTGAATGCAGGTGCACAGAAAATTCTGACCGAGCTCGCTGCCAAAGGCGTCGAAGTGCTTGATGAAGAGACCAAAGAATCTGCACCACCTTCAAATCCTGACGAAATCATGGTGCAGTTAAATGGTGAGCGTATTACATTCCAAGCTCCACCCATCCGGCAAAATGGATCGGTAATGGTTCCGTTCCGCGCTATTTTTGAAGCATTGGGACTGAAGGTTGAATGGGATTCCAAAACGCAAACAATCAAAGGAAGCAAACCGGGTACGCTGATCAAGCTTAAGCTGGGTTCAACTACTGCTGAGATTAATGGCAATCAGAAAAAACTGACCGTGGCCCCTTCTAACATCAAGGGAAGCACCTACGTTCCATTGCGTTTCATCGGCGAAGCCGTGGATGCGAAGGTGAACTGGCTCGCGGAGATTCAAACCGCCACAATATCTACGAAGCAGCCTTTTACAACCAAGGATAAAAAAATCCAAGTCACAGGCTACAGTGATTGGAGTGACGTAACTTCTTCTGTAGAGAATGCAGTAGATCACCAGTTGTTCTTAATCTCACCCGAGAAGAGTATGCTGGTTATTAGCCATTATAGTAAGAGTGAGTTAGATATGAACTTTGAACAATATATTAGCTTTGTCAAAAAAGATATAACGGACAAGAATGCATCGAAAATCACGGAACAGTCCGTAAAGGCAGGCAAAATCAATGCGAAGCAGTTGACCTATACTTTGAGCGATACAGATGAAAAGCTCGTTTTTCAAATGATTCTATTCGAGAAAAACAATGAAATCTATACCCTGCTGTCAGCTTCGCCAGTGAAGATTAGCAAGCAAGCCAAAGCTGAATTCAATGAAATATTGAAAAGCATACAAGTGAACTAACTTGACGGGAAACCGGTAAACGTTAGTCAAATAACAGCGGCAGTCTGAGACTTTTGTCAAGTCTTATTCTGCCGCTGTTTTATATTAAATTTTAAATATAAATTTATATATAAAAGTTCAAGCCTGTTATATACTCAATCTAGCTTTCCAAAACAGCGCACACCATGAGATGAGGAGAACTGAGAGAACATGCTAATTCTGAACAGATTCAAAGGAATCACCCCCGCAGGTGCGCCGCCCCAAACAGACCATCAGCTGACCGACCTATTACGAAACTATGTAGAGCGGGCTGAACGTAAGGAAGAAGAGCAAACCGATACATATTCTGCCGCAGTCCCTGATGAACTGCAAGCATTGTTAACGCGACTAACATCCGTGATACATAAACGTGAGGATTACTATAAGGTCAGATTAAATATGATCACTGAAGCGATTGAGATTTCCCTGTGGGAAATGGATGTGTACGAGGGAGATCCGGTGAATCCGCTCAATGAGTTCAGGTGGACGGATGAGCTGCGCCGGATGATTGGCTATACGGATGAGCATGATTTCCCCAATGTGCTGGAGAGCTGGTCCAATTGCCTTCATCCCGAGGATAAAGAGGGCGTGCTGCAGCTGTTCGCAGATCATATGCTGGACCGGACGGGCACGATCAAATACGACATTGAATACCGGCTCAAGACGAAAGCGGGCGAGTACAAATGGTTCCAGGCGACGGGCACAACCGTACGTGCAGCTGACGGATCACCTATTATGGTAGCCGGGGCCTTGCTGGATATTCATGATAAAAAAATCAAGCAGGACCAGCTGGGCGCACTAGTTGTCCGCTATGATCTGGTGAACCGCGCCCTGGTGGAAGCACCTTGGGATATGGTGGTTATCGCAGGCGATCCGGTCAACCCGGATAATGAGTTCTGGTGGTCGGAGCAATTCCGCCGAACGATTGGTTTTGAAGGCGAACATGATTTCCCGAACCTGTTAAGCAGCTGGAGCAACCAGCTACACCCGGACGATCTTCAGCCCACGCTGGATGCCTTCGCCAATCATTTAAATGATTACACGGGGCAAACGGACTATAAAGTGAACTACCGGTTGCGCTCCAAAAATGGCGAGTATCGCTGGTACTATGCAGGCGGTGAAACGATCCGGGACGAGCAGGGCATCCCTCTGCGGGTAGCAGGAACGATTCGTGATATTACACAGGAAATCAATAAAGAGGATACAATCAGACGGGTAAACCTGCAGATGGAAGGCTTGCTGACTGCGATTAACGAGATTGTTCACGGGATTGTATCGGTAACAGAGCAGGCCCAGGATATCGCCGAAGTCCAGGAGCAATCCTACAAAGCGGCAGTCGATGTGAAAGAAAAAACGAATGAAACCAAAGAAATCACCAAATTCATCAGCGAGGTCTCGAATCAGACCAGTCTGCTCGGGCTGAATGCTTCCATTGAAGCTGCTCATGCGGGGGAGTATGGCCGGGGCTTCTCTATTGTGGCAAGTGAGGTGCGCAAGCTCGCAGACCACAGCAAGATGGCTTCGAACAATATTGAGAAAACCACGCAGGAGATGAATGACCGCATCGACCATATTATCAGCACCATTAACGGCATGTCTAGTTTGACCGAAGCACAGGCTGCACTGACGCAAGAGGTTAATGCTTCTGTAGAGGAAGTAAGCAGGATGTCGGAGGAGCTGTTAAATATTCTGCGTACTTTATAAGGGCTAACTGGAATGGAACACTATTGCTGAGATCAAAAAGCGGAACGGAGCTTCAAGCGTTTCGCTTTTTTGTGTTGCAAATTTCTGAACGTGCTAATCGAAAGCCTATAATCTGTAAGGTTGTTGAAAAAAACCAAAGGAATACAATAACAATATAAGATTACAGTTTAGTCTGAAGTGGAACCGGAGGGACTTCCTTGGAATTGCTTAAAAGCTATGTAGAGATGTTGAAGTTAACCTATAAATCTATACCACTTTGGTCGTCCTATACAATCTTCAATAATATATTTGGTGTACTCTGTAACTTTTTGAGTTCGGTTATTCTAATCCAGGTCGTATTGAACGGTATAGGCACGAATAAATCTTTTATGGAGATTATAATCCCTGTTGTCTTCATTCAAGTCGTTGTCACGCTTGGGGGAATAAGTACATCCTTGTATTACAGCAAAATAGATCCCGTTGCCCGGCAGATTCTTCACAAAAAAATTGTTGCACAGTTAATACATACGATAATGCACACAGATACTAAAAACTTGGACAACGCAGCTTATCTCAACGATTTCTCCTTTGCCATCAACCAGGTTGAGAAGAGAACGACGGGAAGCATATTGTTAATCTCCAATTTGTTATCCAATGTAGTGGGGATCATCGCAACCGTTTCAGTCATTGGAGTTATGCATGTTGAACTGGTAGCTATAGTAATTATAACGGTCTGTGCTGCCTTTATAATCAATACTACATTAATAAAGACGCAATACCAGTTCGACCAGGACATCCTCTCGCCCAATAGAAAGAAGAAATACGTTGAAAGAACCTTTTATATGAAAAGGTATGCGTTAGAGCTAAGGTTGTATCCCATACAGAAGATCTTATTGAATTTGTACGATAATGCTGTAAAGGATATCTTACACTCCACGAAAAAATATGGCTGGAAAACAGGCGCTCTGCAATTCTTGAGAGCTTTTAATCATGAGGTCATCTTATATTGGGGAACCATGGCAGTTCTTCTATTCTCATTAAGCCACAGTGAAAGCGGGACCCCGGCTGCTAATATAATTCCTATAACAATTGCAGTATATAGTTTTTCGGGCTATTTATTCGGCTTGACCGAAGTCATTACTTCACTGAAAGAATATCAGCTGTATTCAGACAAGTTATTTCTCTTTTTGCAACCGGATAAGTCTTTGGAGAGTCGAAAAGGATTACCTGTTCCATTAAACACCGGCAATACCATCGCTTTTGAAAATGTAAGCTTTGGATATGCAGCAAATGACAAACAGGTGTTAGAGAAGGTTAACCTTCGTTTTAATCCAGGGGAAAAGATAGCATTGGTCGGAGTCAACGGTTCAGGGAAAAGCACCATCATCAAGTTATTGCTCGGTCTGTATGACCATTACTCGGGTGAGATCACCATCAACGGGGAATCCATTTTGAAGCATGATATACAGCAGTATCGTAAGCAGTTCTCAGTAGTGCAGCAGGATTTCCAATATTATGCATGCACAGTAGCAGAAAATCTACTAATGGACAAAGCGAATATATCTGCAGAGGCTGTGTCCGAGCAAATCGGGAAAGCCCTTCAGGAGGTTGAGTTGAACCTGGATCGTACGCCAGAGGAACTATTGAATACCTACATCACCTCTGAATTTAGTACCGATGGACTCAGCTTATCCAAAGGGCAATATCAAAAAATGGCTATAGCCCGTATCTTTGTCAGTAAAAGAAATTTTATTATCCTTGATGAGCCGACCAGTTCGTTAGACCCTGTAGCCGAATATCAATTATTCAATCACATTTTAGAACATTTCCATGATAAGACGATTGTAATTATTTCCCATCGGTTAACAGCCGCAAAATCAGCGGATAAGATCTATTTGATTGATGGAGGGACTGTTAAGGAAAGTGGCACACATGAACAGCTCATGAGTCAGGAAGGGAAGTATTCAGAACTCTACAGACTTCAAGCAGAAAAGTACCTGTAATACAGGGCTGGAGGTGAAATAGAATGAGCAAGAAATTTTCTCTTAGCAATAGCATATTTTACCTGAAATCAATTTTCGTATATGACTGGATCAGAATACCGGGCCTAATTCTTACCGCATTATTTGTCGCTTTCGACACTTGGTTCATTAAGGTGTATGCCATCAAAGTAATCTTAGATGCTTTAATGAATAATTATGACTTCAGACGAATTATAATTATGATTTCTATTATAGTTGGCTTCAAAACCATTAAACTTGTTTACGATTCTGCTTGGGAATATTACATAAAACGTTCTGACCCTATCATCATTTCCGGTTTTCAACATGTTGCTTTTAAGAAGGCTAATGAGGTAGATATCAATTGCTATGATGATACGGATTACTACAATCAGTATATCTATTCTGTAGAAGAAACATCCACAAGGCCGATTCTATTCTTGAATAGTTTGTTTCAGCTATGCCAGACTCTTTTCTCCATTACGTTAGCCGGATTTTTCATACTGATTAGTGATCCGCTAATATTGATTTTTGTTGTTGTTCCTATTCTTGGGGATTCGTTAGTCAGAACAAGAATGATCAAGGCCCGAATGGAGCGAACCCATGCCATCATCCCCGAAAAAAGAAAAATGGATTATGTGGTCCGGACCAGTTATCTTCGTGAGAATGCCCTGGATATTCGTATCACCAATATTCATCTAGTACTTAAAGACCTGTTTCTAGATGGTGTTGAAAATATGATTGAACTCTATAAGAAATTCAGTAACCGGTTTACGAAATTGTACTTAGTTAGTGATGCCTTTACTCATATTAATAACTCTCTAATCTTGTTGTATCTCATTTATAAAATCGTAGTTACGCAGACACTAACCGCAGGGGATTTTATCGCGATTAAAGAAGCTGTGGCGCTTATGAGCAGCAACCTCGGCAAGATTATAGAGAGAATTCAGGCATTTCAGGAGCACAACACATACATTGAACGTTTTCGTACCTTTTGCAACTATAGAAACAAGTTAACAGATGGGGATTCTGGAATTCCGCAAACCAATTTATCACCTTATCTTCTCCAATTGACTAACGTGACGTTTAGCTATAATAATCAGTCCGATGTTCTGAAAAATATAAATTTTTCCATTAAAGCTGGGGAAAAAATTGCTATTGTCGGTAAGAATGGTGCAGGGAAAAGCACATTAATCAAGCTTATGATGCGCTTATACGACGCCACCAAAGGTTCAATAGAATTTAAAGGGGCGGATATTAGAACATTCAATAAACAAGAATACCTGTCTCAGTTCGATACCGTGTTTCAGGATCATAATAGCTATGCTTGTTCATTGATTGAGAATATTCTGGTTGAGTCTAACCCTACAGCAGAAGAGATTGACAAAGTGATGGATATATTGGACAACATAGATTTTTCTTTATTTCCAGAGGATAAGAGCAAGATAGAGATTGAGTTAACCAAAGAATTCTCAGAGGAGGGGGTCATTCTATCTGGCGGTCAAAATCAAAAGGTGGCGTTGGCCCGCGCACTGTACAGAGTTCATTCCATATTGATACTCGATGAACCCTCAAGCGCATTAGATTCCATATCAGAACATAAGTGGATGCGATTAATGGAAAAGGTGGAAATGAACCATACGGTCATTCTAATCTCGCACCGGCTGTCCTCCGTAAGAGATTCAGATTGTATCTATTATATGGAAGATGGCCGAATTATTGAATCTGGCCCTCACGATGAACTGATGGATCTTCAGGGATATTACTTCCAGATGTTCAAAGTACAGGCGGATGCTTATTGACAAATCATCAGAATCCGGCTATATTTGGTTTCGGTAAATTATATTTTGCGCAATTAATAGGAGGAGAATACAGATGTCCGAATCCAATCATGCTTTTGGTCAAGCGCTGGTGAAATCTCTGGTGGGAGAGCGCGGGCATATTCCGATAGCCCGGGCCTTGCCGGATCTGACGCTGGAGCTTGCAAGTTATACTATAGAGGGAATTCCCTACTCCATTTATCAGTTGGTGAAGCATATGGGCTACTGGCAGGACTTCATGCTGACCCACCTGGAGGGCGGCCAGCCTCAGCGGCCTACAAGCATACAGGAGAGCTGGCCTGCGGAGAAGGCCCCTGCAGAGGAGTCCCAGCTTCAGGAGGCCATCGCGCATCTGCTGCAAGGTGTCGATAAGGCGGTTGCTATCGCTCAGAGCGCCAAGCTTGACGAGCCATTGGCCCATTTTCCCGGGGAGACCAAGGGTGGGCTTCTGCGCAATATCGCCTCCCATAACTCCTACCATCTGGGAGAGATTGTTCTGCTCCGCCGTCTGCAAGGTGCGTGGCCTCCGCCAGGGGGCGGTTATCCTGCTTAAAGAGAATAATCCTGGAAAAGTCTGCAATGTTAGATTGCAGGCTTTTTGCTATAGAAGCAATAACATTCATTGACAGTTCGTGAAAAAGTAGATGATAATTTAGTAGATTCATCCTATAAATAATGGAAATTAGATCTATCAAATCTTCAAGGAGGCGGGCATGGAAGCAACCTATGATCTGTTTACGATTAAAACGCATTGCATGAATTTCCTGAACTACGCTTATCTCGGTATTGACAAGACTTCCCGCAAAGCTTTTGTAGTTGATCCATCCTGGGATGTATCGCAGATGATCCGTATTCTGGATTCGCATGAGGCCACAGTCACGGCTGTTCTGCTGACCCACTCTCATTTTGATCATACCAATATGGTGAAGAAGCTTGAACTGCTCTACCGTCCTACTGTCTACATCTCCAAAACCGAGGCAGATTACTATAAATACCGCTGCAACCGGCTCCGAACCGTCGAGGACATGGACCTCATTCGTATCGGTGATTCACGGATTACCTGTCTTGTGACGCCCGGCCATACGCAGGGAAGTGTCTGTTACTGGGGGCAAGACCATCTGTTCTCCGGGGATACGGTATTTATTGAAGGCTGCGGCTTATGTGACAGTAGCGGAGGTTCGGCAGAGGATATGTTCCACAGCATCCACCGGCTCATCCGGCTGATTCCTCCCAGCACCCGGGTATACCCGGGACATTCCTTCGGCGATCTGCCAGGCAAAGAGATGAGCTATCTCTACAAAAATAATCTGTATTTCCAGATTGATGATATCAATCATTTTGTGAAATTCAGGAACCGTAAGAATAATGCCAGACTGCTTGATTTCAAATAAGCCGCTCTACAATCAGGGGGTACGGAAATGCACAGCGAAATCGTATTTATGTTCTCCGGGCAAGGCTCGCAATATAATAAAATGGGGCTTGAATTGTTCGGGAAGCAGCCGGTATTCCGGCAATCGATGGAACGCCTGGACCGGATTGTTCATCAGCTGACCGGCAAGAGCGTGATCGAAGAGCTGTATCAGAACTCACGAGGTAAGGGCGCCAGCTTCGAAAATATTGTCTATTCCCATCCTGCAATCTTCATGGTGCAATACGCGCTGGCGGAGACTCTGGAAGCTGTGGGAATAACTCCACGTTACACGCTGGGAGTCAGTCTCGGGGAGTATGTTGCACTGGCGGTGGCTAAGGTGCTGACGCCTGAACAGGTGCTGGAGCTGATTGTGACGCAAGTACGGCTGCTAGAGGATACCTGCGACAACGGCGCGATGATTGCCGTTCTGGATCATGTTCAGCTCTATCACGCGAACGCCGAGCTGAACACCCGCTCCGAGCTGATCGCTGTGAATTTCGACAAGCACTTCACCATCGCCTGCAGAAGCGGGCATACCGGCGAGATCCAGCAGTTCCTCAGAGAACAGGGTGTGGCCAGTCTGAAGCTGCCTGTGAACTACGCCTTTCATTCCGCATTCATCGATGAACTGGAGAAGCCTTACCGTACATATATGCAAAAGATCGATTACAAGACGCCTGCTCCGGGAGTGACACTGGTATCGGCCATGACCGGGGGGAATGTGCAGACGGTGGATGAATCCTTCCTGTGGGATGTGGTGAGGAAGCCGATGAATTTCCGCACAGCCCTGGAGAGTATGACTGCCGGCGGGCCGCGGCGGCTGCTCGATCTGAGCCCGTCGGGTACCCTGGAGAACTTCAGCAAGTATATTCTCGGCAAGCCGCTGGCCCATAAGGTCGGCTCAGTGATTACGCCCATGGCCAGCGAGCTGAAGAAGCTGAATGAGATTGTGAATGATACCTTAGAAGTCTGATTACCCGCAATTTCCACAAGCAGCGGTTTCTCTAAGTTATAGAGCGCCGCTGCTTTTCTGTTGTTGTAATTTGTGTATAATACATGTACAACCATACATGTAACGGAGGGAATGATGAAGCGGTTCATGCCATATCCATCCCTCTTGAAGAGGTTACGGGCGCATCTGCCCTTTCTGTTCAGCGGAAGTATGCCGCTGCGGCGGAAGATTCTGCTAAGCAACCTCCTGATAGTCTTGCTGGCACTGGTGATTTTCATGGTCAGCATTCAGCGCATTGTCTTCAATCAGACCCTGGAACGGACCACAGCAAGCTCACAGCAGGAAGTGAGACTGGTCAAGCAGTCGATGGAGACGGTGTTCCAGTCGGTCCAGAATTTCACCAAGTTCGTGCTGATTAACCAGGACACGCAGAAGCTGCTCAGCAGAGATACTGGTGCCGGCAATGATGCTGCTGCACTGAAGTCGATCTACAATACACTGGCTGCAATGCTAGTGACTGAGCCGAATATTGATTCCGTTATTATTGAATCCTTGAGCGGCGACCTCTATTACACCTCCAACCTGACCGGCGTGACCCGGGAGAGTCTGGGGATCTATCCCAAAGCGGAGATCGATGCAGCCAGAGGCGGGGCGGTCTGGGCGGATTCGCTTACGCCTACTTTTCTGTCCGGGATGAAGCATAAGAATATGATCAGTGTGGGCAGGGTCATTAAGAGCATGGAGAAGGGGACCCCGCTTGGCTATATCTATGTCAACATTGACGAGCGGACGCTTGCCCGCCTCTATCATAATGAACAGAACCCGGAGAGCGCTACGCTGGTCATTAACCGGTATGGAAGAATCATCTCTGCGAATGAAACCACAAGGGTGAACCAGCCGGTCCCGGAGGAATCCCTCACGAATTGGGTCAAGTCAGTCTCTCAAGGGACCCGGACCCAGAGGATCGCCGGAGACCGTTATTTAGTATCCATGCAGAGTCTTGCTCCCTATGACTGGAAGGTAGTCCAGCTGGTGACGATATCGGAGCTAACCTACGGGTACTGGAAAATCGCCCTGCTGCTGGCCGGGTTTGGCCTGATCAGCATCCTGTCGGCCGTGCTTCTGTCTATTCTGTTCGCCCGCCGGCTGACCCGGCCGCTCAGCCAGCTTAGTGAGGTGATTGTCGAAGTGGGCAGCGGGAATCTGGAACGGCGCGCCGCCGCCGATTCTGAGGACGAGGTCGGGCGGCTCGGAGCTACCTTCAATGAAATGGTCGAGCGCATCCAGGGCTTGATGGTTCAGGTGGAAACGGAAGAGAAGACTAAGCGGATGCTGGAGCTGAGGCTGCTCTACTCACAGATCAAGCCGCATTTCCTGTACAATACACTGGACACGATCCGGGCGATGGCTGTGATGTCAGGGGCGAAGGACATCAGCAAGATGCTGAAGGCGCTGGGTGAGTTCTACAGGATATCGCTTAGCAACGGACAGGAGCTGATTACGGTGGCCCAGGAGCAGAAGCATCTGGAGAGCTACCTGTATATTCAGCAGATCCGCTTCCCTAAGCTGAACTACCGGATATCGTTCGGGCCGGGACTGGAAGCCTGCCTGGTGCCGACCATGCTGCTTCAGCCGCTGGTCGAGAATGCGATCCACCATGGCATTAGAGGGATGGCGGACGGCGGCTGGTGTGAAATTACCTGCGAAGCGGAAAGCACGGACGGACAGAGTCTGCTCTGCTTCACCGTCCGCGACAACGGCAAAGGCATGAGCGAAGAGCAGCAGCGGCTGATCTGGTCCGGGCATGATAACGCGGAGAGGTACAGCTTCGGACTCCGAAATATTCAGGACCGCATCCGCCTTCGGTTCGGAGGGGCTTATGGAATCCTACTAACCTCTGAGCCGGGACAGGGCGTAGAAGTGAAGCTGCGCTTGCCGCTGCTTAAGCAGACGAACGAACAGGAAGAGGGGACAGTCAGACTATGAACACAGCACCGGTAGCCCGCGTCCTGATTGTGGATGACGAATATTATTTCAGGCAGCTGCTGATCCGTCTGGTGGACTGGGAAGCCGCCGGGTTCGAGGTGGCCGCAGAAGCCGATGACGGCTCAGCCGCATTGCAGATCATCGGGGAGCAGCCAATCGATCTCATCATTACGGATATTGAGATGCCGAATATGAACGGGCTTGAATTCATTGGGGAAGTCCGTAAGCTGAATTCGGCGGCCAAGCTGATTTTCATCACCAGCTACGATAACTTCTCTTATGCCCAGCAGGCCATATCGCTTGGAGCGGACCATTATCTGCTGAAGCCCGTCGATGAGGATGCTGTCGAACAGGCCCTCCGAACGATCCGGACGCAGCTGACAGAGAAGTGGGAGGCAGAGCGCTACATCAACCGGCTCAGAATAAAGGCCGGAGATGTGCAGGAGCCGCAGGCAGGAGATGCCCCTGCGCAGAAGCGGCAGAGCAGCGGCACTGCCTTGATCGGCAAGACCATTGCCTATGTAACGGCGCATTATGCCGAGGATACGTTGTCACTCCAAAGTACGGCCAGCGCCCTGTTTGTGAACCCGAGCTATTTAAGCCATGCGTTCAAGAAGGAGACCGGCGAGTCTTTTGTGGAATATGTGACGAACGTCCGTCTTGGCGAGGCTATGAAGCTGCTCAGCCAAGGGGCTTCCGAGGAGGAAGCTCCGGCTCCCAAGATTGCGACGATTGCCCGGCAGGTGGGCTATAAGGACCCGTTTTATTTCAGCAAATGCTTCAAGAAACGTTACGGAATGACCCCGAATACCGTCTACAGCGGTACCTATTCGGATACATAAAGAGCAGCTATACGCAGAGTCCGGTGTTTTGCAGCCGGGCTTTTTCGCTGATTAAAGTTAACCCTGTGTAAAGCTGCCGTAAACATGAGAACGTTCCGTAAATTGAGTGTAAAGTAATCTAACATACCTAAAAATTTTACTGTTAGAACCAATATATCTCCATTCGTACACGGCGGTTCACTTGTTAAGATGATACCTGTAAGTCGAATCCGTAAATATTGAAAGGTGGTCCAACACAAATGTTCGGAAAAAAGCTTGGGGTAGTTGCAGCATCCATCGCGCTTAGCAGTGTAGTGCTTAGTGCTTGCGGAGGAGCCAATGGTAACGAAGGGGCAACTCAGAATCAGGATGCGAAAGCGGCGGAAGGCAAGGAATCTGTCTCCTTATGGATGTTCGATGCAGATCCGATGTATCAGGCTGCTGCCGAGGCTACCGCAGCGGAAGTCGGCGTGGATTTGAATTATGAGTACATACAAGACGAGACCTACAAGACCAAAATCAGTGTTGCGCTGGCTGCCAATGAGCTTCCGGATGTCTTCCAGCAGCATGCCGGGAAGTCCTACCGGACACCTGTGCTGCAATCAAAAACAGTTGCCCCGCTGAACGATACCCTGGATTCCACAGGACTTGGCGCGAAATTTCTGGACAACCAGCTGGTGAAGGAGGAAGACGGCAATATCTATTCCGTTCCTTCCAATATCAGTACAACCCTGGTCTTCTACTATAACAAAAAGCTGATGAACGATCTCGGCGCTACGCCTCCGGCAACCTGGGACGATCTTCAGGCGCTTGTAACTAAGGCCGATGATAAAGGGATCATCCCTATCGCTCTTGGCGGCAAAGAAAGATGGCAGGGCGATCTGCTGTACAACCTGTTAGTAGCGCGTCAGGACGTTAACGCCTTCGACCAAGCGATTAAAGGCGATGCCAAGTTTACCGATGCTCCATTTGTAGATGCAGCGAAGCAGGTAACCACCCTGGTAAGCAGCAATGCCTTCCAGAAGGGCTTCCTCGGCTCGGCTTACCTGGATGCCCAGGAGCTGTTCAAGAATGATAAGGCTCTGATCTGGATTGACGGCAGCTTCAACTTCGGCGCGTTGTCGAAGGCTATGGGCGATAATCTCGGATATATCGCATTCCCGAAGACAGGGGCAGAAGATGTACACAGTGCAACGATCGGCTTCCAGAACTCGGCGGCGCCTTACTCCCTATTCGTGAACAACAGCTCCAAGCACCTGGACAAAGCCAAGGAATTCGCCATTAAGCTGTCCCTTAAGCTCAATGATGATTTCGTACGCAAAGGCCTGCCGGGATATGCGGCTAGCGAAGTGAAGTCGGAGTCGCAGAATGAGCAGCTCTCCTCCTATGCTTCCGATATCAGCAAAACAACCAAAACCCAGGCGATGTGGTTCGGCCTGCTGTCGGCAGATACAGGTCAGGAATACCGCGATATGACGCAGCAGCTCTATGGCGGCAATCTGACGCCTGAGGAATACACGGCCCAGCTGGAAACGTTGCTCCGTTCGGCAGAGTAAGACAGGTTTTACAAATATAATAGGGGAAAGGCGATGCAGTCTCATGGACCGCATCGCTTTTCTGCACTCTGATAGGTGGATAGTGATGGAAAGAGCGCTCTCGGATAAGAAATTAATCGCTTTGTTTCTAGTGCCCGGTTTAACTATATTTCTGGTCTTCTATTTCGTACCGATCCTCATGACGGCGTATTACAGCTTCCAGAAGTGGGACGGAATTAACCCTATGGCCTTCGTGGGCCTGGACAATTACACCAAGATGTTCACCGCAGATAAAAGCTTTTGGAAGGCGGTATGGAACAGCGTGGCCTTCCTGCTGACAGGCGTGTTCGTACAGCTTCCGCTTTCGTTCGGCCTGGCGCTGCTGGTCTCCCGCAAAATGAAGGGACGCAAATGGTTCCGCAATATTTACTTTTTCCCGGTGGTCATGTCAACGACGATGGTCAGTCTGCTGTGGGTCAAAATCTACGATCCGAACATCGGGATGCTGAACACGCTGCTGGAAGCTGTTCACCTTGGCAGCTGGGCGCAAGCCTGGCTTGGAGATACCAAGACGGCACTCTTGTCAGTCCTGATCGTAACAACCTGGCATTATGTAGGCTATAACATGTTGATCCTGTTCGCCGGGATTCAAGGCATCTCGGAGCAGTATTATGAGGCCGCGAAGCTGGACGGAGCCGTCGGCTGGAAGGCTGTCCGTTATATCACGCTTCCGTTATTGTCTGATGTGCTGCGGATCTGTGTCGTACTGAACGTGATTTACGCGCTCAAGACCTTTGAAAGTGTGTATGTTATGACCAATGGCGGACCACTGCATTCCACGACCATGATTGCCCTGAAAATGTTCCAGGAAGCGTTCCTGAAGCAGAACTTCGGCTACGGCAGCGCGCTTGCGGTGTTCATGGTGCTGGAGTGCCTGATCATCGCCTGGGTGCTGAATAAAGTGCTGACCCGTGAAAAAATTGAATATTAAGGAGGACCGGACATGCTGAAGACTACCAAAAACACAGGCCTCTATCTACTGATGAGCCTCATTGCCGTCCTCCAGTTGTTCCCGCTCTACTGGCTTGTGGTAAGTGCATTCAAGGATAATTCGGAGATTATCGGCGGAGTGGTGTGGGCGCTTCCCACCGAATGGCGGTTTAGCAATTTTTCGGAGGCCTGGGTTAGCGCCAAGGTGAATCAATACTTTTTCAACAGTGTGTCTGTCACGCTGATTACCCTCTTTTTTGTGCTGCTGTTTGCTTCTATGATGGCTTACGCGCTGACACGGATGAGATTCAAATATAACGGACTGATTCTGTTTATTCTGCTCATGGGCGTTATGGTGCCCATTCATGCTACGTTGATCCCGCTGTTCATGATCCTGAAGAATCTCGGCATTCTCAGCTCACGGCTGTCGATTATCCTGCCATACATCGCCGTAAATCTGCCGATTGGCGTCTATATGCTGTCGGCGTTCCTGCGGAGCATGCCGAAGGAGCTGGAGGAGGCTGCGTTCATCGACGGCTGCGGGGTGGTGAAGTCCTTCTTCAAGGTCGTGCTGCCGCTGCTGAAGCCGCCGCTTGCCTCGGTTGCCATCTTCGTGTTCCTCGCGGTATGGAATGAGCTGCTGATGGCGGCAACCTTCATCCAGAAGGAATCGCTGCGGACGCTGCCGCTCGGGCTGATGAACTTCAGCGGCCAATATAGCATTAGCTGGGGACCGCTGGCTGCAGCAATGGTAATCTCTACGCTGCCGATTCTGCTCGCTTATGTGCTGTTCAGCGACCAGATGGAGAAGAGCTTCACCGCAGGCGCAATTCTGAAATGAAGAGACGGAAGAAGGGTGAACGAGATGTTGGAACCGGCAGCAAGCCGTAACCTGCGCAAGATCGTGATTATCGCTACCTCGGATGTTCACGGCAATCTGTGGGGCTACCGTTACGAAGACGGACTTGATACAGTAAATGACGGGCTCGCCAGAGTAGCCGCTTATGTCCGGGAGCTTAGAGAGAGCGGGACAGAGGTTCTGCTTATTGATAACGGTGACGTCTTCCAGGGGAATATGCTGACTGACGATGTCTACAATAAGCGGCCGGATGACAGGCATCCGGTCGCGGCAGCGCTTAATGCCATGGGCTATGCCGCGCTGACCTTGGGCAACCATGAGTTTAACTTCGGCCTTGCCCTGATTGAGCGAATCAAGCAGGAGCTGAGCTTTCCGGTGCTCGCTGCGAATGTCTGGGATACGGAAGGCAGACCGTTTGCACAGCCGTATGTGATCCATGAGCAGCACGGCATCCGGATTGCGGTCATCGGACTGACGAATCCCAACGTTCCGCGCTGGGATGGAAGCAAGGTTGAGGGCCTGAGGTTCGGCCATATGGCCGAAACCGCGCAGCCGATTGCCGCAGCCCTCCGCGCGGAAGGAAAGGCGGACCTGATTGTGATCAGCGCCCATGCGGGCATGGTCGCAGAATTCGATGAAGAGGGCGGCTCGGATGCCGCCGGACAGATTGCGGAGCTTGTTCCTGAAGCAGATGCACTGTTGGTTGGTCATATGCATATTACTGTGAACCAGCGAATTGGGAGTACTGTTATTGGAGGCCCACGGGACAGGGGGCGGGAAGTTGTACGCTTCGACCTGACGCTGGAGCTGGACGGCGGTCAGCCCAAGGTCGTGAACCGCGAGGTCACAGTGGTAGATATGAGCGGCTGGAAGCCGGACCCGGAAGTCCGCAGTCTGGTTGCAGAGGCACATGAAGAGACGCTCCGGTTCATCGCCGAAGGCGGCGGAGGCCCTTCCATAGAAGGGGAGGGCGGCATTCTAGGCTATGCAGCTGCCGACTTCCAGCCTCCTGAAGAGACTTCCGGCCTGCCGGCGGGACGAGTGCAGGATACAGCGGTCATTACCTTGATCCAGCGGGCCATGCTGGAGGCCAGCGGAGCGGATGTTGCCGCTACAAGCCTGTTCAACGACAAGGCGGATCTGAAGCAGGGACCGCTGACGTATGCTGACGTCTACCGCATTTATCCTTTTGACAATGTATTGTATGTCGTTACGGTCACCGGCAAAGAGCTGAAGGCTTATATGGAAGCTTCGGCTGCCCATTTCCGGCAGTGGCAGCCGGGAGACACGAATATTGCCGCTGATCCCGAGGTGCCGAGCTACCTCTACGATATGTTCGCCGGGGTCAATTATCAGATCGATATCTCGCAGCCGGTAGGCCAGCGGATCATCCACCTGGGATACCGGGGCAGACCGCTTGCCGACACGTACGAGTTGCAGCTTGCCGTCAACAACTACCGTTACAGTAGCCTGTTGAAGGCCTCGGGACTGATCAGAGCCGTCAAGCACTGGGAGTCGGACTGCAGCGTCCGCGATATGCTGGTCAGCTACATCCGGGAGCGCCAGACGATCATGCCTGAGGTCGATCATAACTGGTCTATTGTGGGAATGGATTGAAATAGAAGCAGGCCCCTCATTGATTCAATGAGGGGTCTATTTGTGTTTACCCCAGCTCAGTAATTAACCAACTATTGACAATCTGATGTATTAACTGCATAATACACCGTGTAGTGTATGAACCACTTAATACACACACTTGCAGTATAAGGGGTGTCAATATTGAACACAGTCAACGATTGGTCCGGCATCTCCTTCAATAGCCGTGATCCTGTTTATTCTCAAGTCGTTCGCCTTTTCAAAGAGAAGATCGTAACCGGCGTTATTCAGTCCGGGCAAACCATACCGTCCAGAAGAGAGCTGGCAGCACTGTTAAAGATCAACCCGAATACGGCTCAGCGGGCCTATAAAGAAATGGAGGATCAGCGATTGATTATAACTGAGGGGAACTCCCCAAGCCGCGTCACTCTGGAACTGGATGTATTAAGGCAAATCCGTGCGGAGCTGCTCGGTACAGCCGTTGAGGCCTTCGTGGCTTCCATTCGCAACATCGATGTTCCTCTTGACGAGCTGTTGAATGTAGTTCAACAGAAATATACCGAGGCACAAACAGAAATCAGCCAGAATCCCCCGGGAGACTCCGTTGATGATGGAAGAGGAGGAACGAATCTTGATTGAACTTATGCATGTTAGCCAACGATACAGAACCAGGGAGGTCCTTAAGGATGTCACATTCACTGCCGAGAAGGGACAGATCACTTGTCTGATCGGAGTTAATGGAGCAGGTAAATCCACTGTACTCAAAACGGTAATGGGACTTACACCGATTCAGGGGGGAAGCATTCAGATTGATGGCAAGCCGATTAGCCCGAATACTTATGAACAGATATCCTATATCCCGGACCATTTGGCTATTCCAGCTTCCATGAAGCTCTCTGATGCACTTCAGTTCATGGAAGACTTCTATAACAGCTGGAACAGGGGGAGGGCAGACGAACTTATGCGTTTCTTCGATCTTGATGGCAAGGAACGGGCGGGGCGCTTGTCGAAGGGGAATGCCGCGAAGTTCAATCTGGTGCTCGGCTTGGCTCAGAATTCCGATTATGTGATTATGGACGAGCCCTTTGCCGGGATTGACTTGTTCATCCGGGAGAGGATCGCAGAGGTGTTCTCCAGTGAGCTGGTCGGCAACCGCGGTGTACTCCTGACGACACACGAAGTAAGAGAGATCGAGCATCTGATCGACAAAGCCGTGTTACTGCGTGATGGAACTGTAGCCCGTAGTATTGAATGCGAACAAGTCCGAATGGAGGAGAACAAATCTGTCGTTGATATCATGAAGGAGGTGCTTCTCCCTTGAATCGATATCTTAAGCTTGTCCATCTGGAAGTTCACCGCTTCAGGTATGCTATCTTCAGCCTGATGTTCCTGACGGCTACTATTCAAATGATCGGACTGGTGCACACTACCCGGCTAAGAGTTGCGGGGCGGAGAGAGGCAGCCCTCCTGGGAGATCATCCGCGTAACTTTTCATTTGCCGATATCATCGGAGATTCGCAGTTCTTGTTCACGATACCTATTTTGATCAGCATAATCGTATTGGGGTTGTATGTCTTTGGGATTTGGTACCGTGACTGGACTGGCAGAGATAAGTTTGCCTACCGGTTATTCACCCTTCCGGCGGCAAGACGCCACGTATACATGGCCAAAGCCAGTGCAATCTTCATATTCGTCTTTGCTATGGTTTCATTCCAATTGTTGCTGCTGCTGCTCGAACGCCAGTTATTCGACTGGATGGTTCCGTCCGAATATCGGATGCCCTCGCTGCTGGCCGAAGCTGTCGCTTCTAATCTGGTGTTTGTGCGATACTTGTTGCCGCCAGACGGATTAATGTTTGCCGTCTATTACGGAACCGGGATTCTGGCTGTCTTTGTGATCTTTACGGCAATATTGCTTGAGCGAAGCTACCATCTGGCCGGTATAATCTATGCAATCTTGTATGCTGCTTCATGCGCGGCGGTAATCGGATTCGCTTTCTCCCTACATCCGTATGTGTATTTCTATCCCCGGGAGATAACAGTCATCCGTTTGTGCATTTATATTGTTGTCATGAGCCTTACACTCACGCTTGGCTTCAGGCTCGTCTCGAAGAAGATCACCGTTTAGGGAGTGAATGACTAGTGAAACGTTACACGATTACGGGCGCGCTTGTTCTGTTAATAGTGGCTTCGCTTGGAACTTATTATGCTTATGGGGCAGAGTTGCGCCTGCCGGAATATCAGTTGCAGACACTGGAGGGGGATTCGGCCGAAGCGGCCCCTGTGAATCTGCTTGGGAGCTATGTGGGCGGGAAAGGCTCTTATGTCATTGAAGTGTCCGCATCGGGCAGCAAGAGAATTGAGCAAACATTCAAGAATCAATGGATGACAAACAAAGGACCTTCAGATGCGCAGGCTTATTCCGAGTTCAATGCGCTGTATGAGGAGTATTCAGAATTTATGAGGGGGAAGAAGGGGACGAGCGGCTATTACCGAGATCAAGACGCGCTCATTTTTGCCAAGTCGGCTTCTATCGGTTCAACTAACTTGAAACAGGAGGGCAAGATTCGCTGGAGCATCGATGTGCTGGATCTGGCCACGCGAAAGCAAGTCCATTATACGGATGAGCAACCCTATTCCGCACAATACGCCAACGTGGTAGACGTACAGAAGGCAGGGTCAGAAATTCATGTACTTACTAACGTTAACAAGGTGAACCAAGATCATGAGATAATCGATAACGTGTATAATGCTCAGACGGGTTCACCGATCCGCAGTGTCAAACTGCCCTTAGGCAAATCTTCCGAAAAGGATCGTGAGCTGCAAATACAGATCATCACGGAAGAAAAGCCGACAGTTGCCAACAGCAGGGTGCTGTTTCTGGTGAAAGAGCGCAGCAAGATCTGGACTGATGGTACACCAGCGGCAACAGACAACACTTCTGTTGTGTTCTCTGAAAGACTTTTTGAATACCAATATGCTTCTGGAGAAGTGAACGAAATGCCGCTAGCTGCCAAGAGAGAAGAAGAACGAGCGCCGGGGCCTTGGACCCATTATATCCTAGAGGGAGATACGCTCACTACACTTCACATAGCAGAGGAGGCGGTGACACTCAACCGCTATGACCTGTCAACCAAGATCGCTCACCCCCAAGTGACTATACATGCGAGCCAACTCGGCAAGGGGAAAATCAGTCAAGCCCAGGCGGCGAACGGCCGGGTGTATCTGATGCTGCAAACCGGGAGCGATGTTATCAGGAACTACAGCATGCCAATTACAGCGGTAGCTGACATAACTGACGGCCATATTCTCTACAAAGGTACACCAGCGCTGGTCAAAGCCAATGGGAGACCCGTTAACCAGTTGGATGACGTGATCTTATTGAATATAAGCATTACGCGATAAGTATCCCCCTGTTCATACTCCGTTCATATTCCCGTCACAATGAGGACATCTTAAGCAGGTACACTCTAACTATATCGCTAAGGCGAACCTATAGATAGAAGGACAGGAGAAGATGGACATGGCAGGAACCGCTGAAATAACTAGACCTGAAAAGGGACGCAAGAAACGGAGATTATGGTTGAAAATATTAGGTGGCATTATCGGAGTGCTTGTGCTGTTCATAGGCATCACCTTTATCGTTAATGTAATCAGCACAGGGATAGAGAAGAAGAAGATCGAATCGTACGGGCAGTACGTTAATGTAGAAGGCAAAAAGATGAATGTGCTGATTCAAGGCAGCGGGGAACAGACCATGGTTCTTCTCCCAGGGCAAGGAACCGCTTCGCCTGTGCTTGATTTCAAGCCGCTGATAGATCAATTGACGCCTTCGTACAAAGTCGTAGCCATCGAGCCTTTCGGCTATGGCCTGAGCGATGGGACGGATAAAGAAAGAACGACAGAGAACATCATCAGTGAAATTCATGAAGCTGTGCAGCAGCTCGGTCTGAAGCGTTACATTCTGATGGGTCATTCCATTACAGGACTCTATGCTGTATCATATGTAAATGCTTATCCGGATGAAGTTCAAGCCTTCGTAGGGATAGACAGCAGTGTACCCAATCAGCCAGGCATGGATGTCAAATTGCCGCTGAAAGCGATGAAGTTTGCTAAAGATTCAGGTGTGATGCGGCTGCTAACGAAGTTGGGCGGAGATTCGTTTAAATCGCTTGACTATGATGAACAAACCAAAGAACAGATGAAATTCATCTCTGCTGTGCACGGCAATAATCCAACGCTGATGAATGAGCTAAGCCACCTTGGCTCCAATTTCAAAAATGCCGAAAAGCTGACATACCCGCATGATTTGCCGGTCCTGCTCTTCGCTGTATCAAATAACGAGCACAACAAGCAGTGGATTCCGCTGCATGAGGAGCAGGCGAAGCAGTCATCCCAGGGTAAATTGATCCCGATGGTAGGCTCCCATTACCTGCACCATACGAAGTACAAAGAAATCGCCGAGGAATTCAAGGAATACATGAAGACCGTTCAATTGAAGCAAGCGAAGTAAGTAGAACAAAATAGTCGAATTACAGCTGCGGTGCCGAACTTGGTGTCGCAGTTTTTCTGTAAGTTAAGCATGAATAATATAACCTTTATAGTTTTGGATCGGGTCCGTATAATAAGGAAGGGAAGGAGAACCTTTCCAACACATTAAACGCAGTATATTTAAGCTAAATAGGGGGTTAAACGATTGAATCAGCATGACCAAAGTGCAAATCCACCAAGCCTGTTCCGTAATCGCTTTCTGCAGACGATTTTATTATCCAGTGTGCTGCTGCAGATCGGGATCTGGGTGCGTAATTTCGCCATTCTGCTCTATGTTGCGGAGCGGACCAACAATGATCCCTACGCCATTTCGCTGATCAGCGTAGCGGAGTTCGCGCCTATATTTGTATTTTCCTTCATTGGAGGGACCTTTGCCGACCGGTGGCGGCCGAAGTTGACGATGATCTGGTGTGATTCCCTGTCTGCGGTATCGGTGTTCGCCGTTCTGCTCAGCATTCACTTCGGTTCGTGGGAATCCGTGTATCTGGTCGCATTCATCTCGGCCATTCTGTCGCAGTTCTCTCAGCCTTCTAGTATGCGGTTATTCAAGTTCCATGTACCGGAAGAACAATTACAGCAAGGGATGGCGCTCTTCCAATCGCTGATGGCCATCTTCATGGTTCTCGGACCGATGTTAGGCACTTTCGTATACAGCACCTTCGGCCTTGAGATCTCCATCGCTGTAATGGGCGTTGCTTTTCTGCTGTCGGCGCTCGTGCTTATTCGTCTGCCGGAGGATCATATGGAAGCCGGGACAGTTGCGGCGAAAGGGCAATTCCGTAAGGACTTCACCGAAGGCTTCCGGTATGTCTGGCAGAGCCAGGTGCTGCGGATGCTCGGACTTGCGTTTGTACTGGCGGGACTTGCCGTGGGCGCAGCCCAGGCACTGAATCTGTTCATCGTTACAGAGCGGCTTGGCCGAAACAAGGAGTTCCTGCAATACATGCTTATGGTCAACGGTGCAGCCATGTTGATTGGGGGAGGGCTCGTGGCCGCCTTCGCCAAAAAAGTTCCGCCCCAGCTGCTGCTCGCTATGGGGATGCTGGCAGGTGCCGTATGTACCACCATTGTCGGGTTCTCGACAAGTATTCCGCTCACGCTGACCATCCAGTTCCTGAACGGTCTAATGTTCCCTTGCATTCATATCGGGATCAGTACCATGATTCTGAGATGGTCTAATAGCTCGATTGTCGGCCGGGTTAACGGAGTGCTGAATCCGATGTTCGTCGGTATGATGGTGGTATCCATGTCGTTCGCCGGTGCGCTGAAGAGCGCCTTGCCGCTCAGTACCATCTACAGCGGCGCTGGACTCCTATTCCTCCTGGGTGCACTCATGATGTTGCCGATCATGAAGCATAAGGCGCCGGATCAAGCACAGGCTACGCAATAAATAAGAAACAGATCGAACAAAATGGAGGCCCTGAAGAATGCCACAAATATTACTGGTTGAGGATGATCAGGCCATTGCCAGAAACCTCATGCTGCTGCTCCGCTCGGAAGGCTTCACAGTCACTCACGCCGCTACGCGGAGTGAGGCTGTGGCTGTGCTTGGCGGAAATCCCTTTGACCTGGCGCTAATCGATATTGCTTTGCCTGACGGGAACGGCTTTACGGTGTACACGGAGATCAAGGCCACAAGGGAGGTGCCCGTCATCTTCCTGACGGCCTCCGGGGATGAGGCAAGTGTGGTTACCGGGCTGAACATGGGGGCGGACGACTATATTACCAAGCCGTTTCGCCCGCGTGAACTGATTGCGCGGATTGGAACGGCGTTGCGGAAGAGCGGACGGACCGGGTCTGCTTTTGACATCGGCGGGCTTCACGTGGATACGGCAAGCGGTGTTGTAACCCGGCATGGCAAGGAGGTCTACCTCTCAGCTCTGGAATACCGCCTGTTGCTGGTGTTTGTGAACAACCCCGGGAATATTATTACGCGAAGCAGGCTGCTCGACGAACTATGGGACGCAGCAGGCGAATTTGTTAATGACAACACGCTGACTGTGTATATCAAGCGCTTGCGTGAGAAGATCGAGCGTGATCCGGCAAGTCCGCAGATCATTCTGACGGTCCGGGGAACAGGATACCGGCTGGGGTGCAGCGATGCTGCGGAATAAAGAGATCCGGCAGTTCACCCTGCTCTACACCATCATGTCCGCTGCTGCGATTACCATCGGTTTCACCTTACATACGGCAGCGGGACTCCTTGCCACTGGTTGTGCTGTTGCCTTCGGCACAGCATTTTTGCTGTTCACCAAGGCACGGTACAAGAGCATTGCGCGCATCTCCAGCCAGATTGACCGGGTGCTGCATAATGCGGATCATCTATTCATCGCTGATGCGGAAGAAGGCGAGTTATCCATCTTACATAGCGAGATTACCAAAATGACGCAGCGCATCCGGGATCAGAACCGCGAGCTAATCAAGGAAAAGGGCCATCTTGCCGATTCTCTGGCTGACATCGCCCACCAGCTCCGCACCCCGCTTACCTCGGTGAACCTGATTATGACGCTGCTTGCGAATAGTCCTGCGGAAGGGGAGCGGAAAGCTTTTATACGGGAGACTGAGGAGCTGCTGATGCAGATGGATCGGCTGATTACCTCCCTGCTTAAGTTATCCCGTCTGGATGCGGGCATTGTTGTATTTCAAAGCGGGCCTATCGCCGTTAACGACCTGCTCCGCACCGCTGTTCGTCCGTTCCTGATCCAGATGGAGCTGCGCAATGTAGACTTGAGGATAAATTGCCCCTCAGGAGTAGTAATCCAAGGCGATTCGGCCTGGCTCCCGGAAGCGATCCAGAATATCCTCAAGAATTGCCTGGAAAGTGCAGGGGAGAACGGGAAGATAGAGCTGATCTGCACAGACAATCCGCTGTACACCGAGCTTACGGTGCATGACAACGGCCCGGGCTTCAGCAAGGAAGAAATCCCCCGGCTGTTCGACCGGTACTATCGCGGCAGCAACCCTAACCATGCCGGCTACGGAATCGGCCTCGCGCTCTGCAAGCTGATTATTACCCAGCAGGGAGGGAGCATCACCGCACACAATCACCCGCAGGGCGGTGCGCTTTTCAGGCTTCGTTTCCCTAAGTGACGGATCTCTCACCTGAAAGTCACAGAGATGTAAGCTTGCGGCTCTATGATAGGAACAGATCAGGTGAAGGGAGATTTGCAGCATGGAGTTTTTGAGAATTGACAAGCTGAGCAAGGTCTACGGGAAGGGAGATAATCGGGTCACGGCGCTGGACGAGGTGTCGCTGACGATTGAGAAGGGGGAGTTCACGGCAATCATCGGCTCCTCCGGCTCCGGCAAATCCACCTTGCTTCACATCATCGGCGGTGTCGATGTGCCGACAAGCGGCAACGTCTATTTGGACGGACAGGATGTATATGCGCAGAGCAATGACAAGCTGGCGATCTTCCGCAGGCGGCAGGTCGGGCTGATCTACCAGTTCCACAATCTGATTCCCACGCTGGATGTGGTGGAGAATATCACCTTGCCGATTCTGATGGACAAACGCAAGGTCAACGAGGAGCGGCTGAACGATTTGCTTGAGCTGCTGGGGCTGACGGACCGGAGAACGCATCTGCCGAATCAGCTCTCGGGCGGACAGCAGCAGCGGGTATCCATCGGACGCGCGCTGATGAATGCCCCGGCGGTCATGCTGGCGGATGAACCCACCGGCAGTCTGGATAGCCGGAATGGACATGAGATTATCAATCTGCTGAAATTAAGCAATCAGAAGTATAGACAGACCCTGCTCATCGTTACGCATGACGAGAATATTGCCCTCCAGGCAGACCGCATTATCGGCATCTCTGACGGCAAGGTTGTGCGGGACGAACGGGTACGGCCATGAATATTTTCAACAAGGTTACCCTCCAGAGCCTCAAAAAAAGCCAAACGCGGACCATTGTAACGATTATCGGAGTAATCCTATCCACCGCTATGATCACTGCTGTCTCCACCTTCGCTGTGTCCTTGCAGAGTTATATGATCCAGGGTTCCATCGCCAAATACGGCGGTTGGCACATCGGGTTCCCGGCTGTGGATGCTTCCTTCGTGCAGGAACGGGCCCACGATCAGGCCGTATCCCGTACGGCATCCTTTGAGAATATCGGCTACGCGGCACTTAGTGGCGGTAAGAACCCGGATAAACCTTATCTGTTCATTGCAGGCTTTAATGAAGACAAAGCTTCCCCGGACACCTTGCCTGTCACTCTGGTCTCCGGCAGAATGCCGGATAACAGCGGGGAAATTCTAGTCCCGTCACATCTGGCGGCGAACGGCGGGATCAAGCTCGCAGAGGGCGACACGCTCACACTGGTTGTCGGGGACCGGATGAACGGCAACCAGCGGCTGAACCAGCATGATGCTTTTTTTGCGGGGAATCAGCCTGAGAAGGGCGCAGAAGCTTTGGTGCCCCGGGCAGAGCGGACCTACAAGGTTACCGGAATCTACGCAAGACCTGCTTTTGAGGAATCCGCCGCTCCAGGCTATACCCTGATTACCAGAACCGATCCATCAGAGAGGGCGGACAGCTTCAGCTTGTATGTTACTCTGAAGCACCCGCGTGAAGCGAAGGCTTACGCAAGCAGCACCGCCGCAGGCCAATCTTACGTCTACAACGATAATGTGCTGCGCTTCATGGGCGTCTCAAGCGATGGGGTGCTCACCGCTCTGCTGTACACGGTCGGGGGGATTGTAGCTTTTATCATCGTAACCGGTTCGATCTTCATGATCTACAACGCCTTCACCATCTCCTTGAATGAGCGCACACGCCAATTCGGCATTCTCTCATCGGTGGGAGCCACAGCGAAGCAGCTGCGTAACTCTGTGCTGTTCGAAGGTCTGTGTATTGGTGCGGCGGGAATACCGGTTGGCATTATCTTGGGAATAGGCAGCATGGGACTCGTGTTAACGGTCGTATCCAGGAACTTCGGGAATATTCTCTATTCCGGCGTACCGCTAAGCTTGAAGGTGTCCGTTCCGGCCATTGCGTGTGCGGCAGCGCTAAGTATGGTTACGATTCTGATCTCGGCATACATTCCGGCCAGGAAGGCGGCAGGCACTCCCGTGATGGAGAGTATCCGCCAGACGAACGAGGTCAAGATTGAAGCCAAGGCCGTGAAGACGTCCGGGTGGGCGCAGCATATCTACGGTCTCGAAGGCACCCTTGCACTTAAGAATTTCAAAAGAAACAAGAAACGCTACCGCAGCATTGTGCTGTCGCTCATGTTAAGCGTCGTGCTGTTTATATCGGCCAGCGCTTTTGTCACAGATATGAAGCAAATGTCGGAGCAGGCAGTTGCGTTCACCACCTATGATATTGGCTTCGCCACACCATCTATGAAAGACAGTGATATGCTGGCGCTCTACGACAAGCTAAGAACCGCAGACGGGATCTACGACAGCTCTTACCAGACACTCATGAAAGTGACCGGGACAGTCCAGGCAAGCGAGCTCTCGGATGCAGGAAATGATGGAAAAGCAGGAAATGCAGGGAAAACAGGTGCTCCTTCGCCGGGCCGGTCGGATGAGCAGGTAACACTGCCCGTCGATCTGCAGTTTCTGGATGACAAGGCCTATCTGAAGATTCTTGAAGGGTTGGGCTTGTCCGCAGAGGAATATACAGGCTCCAATGCCAAGTTCATCGCCGTTGCCAAATCGGTGAGCCCTGCCGATGATAAACGGTTGAAGGAGGTTGACGAGTTCCGTAATTTGTTCAAGAGTTCATCCTCTACCCTGACCATCGGCCCCGAACCGGAGAGTGGGCAAAAGATAGGGCAGGGACATGACGTAAGGGTTACCTTCGTAGATACCGTGCCGCCGGATACCCTCCCGGTTATGGGAAGCTCCGGCTCCAGTGAACCGTTCTTCTTCCGGGTGATCGCACCTTATTCACTCATCGGCAAGTTTGAGACGGCGGACAGTCCGCCGGCAGTGAAGGGCCTGACCTTTCACTCCAAGCATCCGGCACAGTCGGTAGCGGAGATGGAGAAGACCATTCAGGCTGCACAAATTACGGATGAATATAAGCTGTACAATGTGTATGCGATGATGGATGAGAGCCGCAATACGATATTCATCATCAACGTGTTCGCTTATACCTTCATTATTATGATTTCACTAATTGCAATTGCTAATGTATTCAACACGATCTCGACGAACATCAAGCTGCGCCGCCGGGAGCTGGCGATGCTCCGCTCTGTCGGGATGTCCGACCGCAGTTTCCAGCGGATGATGAATTTCGAGTGTGCCTTTTATGGCATGCGCGCGCTCTTGTTCGGACTTCCCATCGGGCTGGCCTGCTCCTGGCTAATCTACCGGGGCATGCTCATCGGCGGCGCGGACCAGATTGCCTATATCTTCCCCTGGGCCAGCATCGGCATCAGCGTAATCAGCGTGCTCCTGATCGTATTCGTCACCATGCTGTATTCGGTCAGCACAATCAAGCGGGAGAATATCATTGATGCGCTGCGGGATGATATGACTTGATGGAGTGTCAAAGACACAAGCTCCTTACGATAACAGAAACATGAGTCCCTTAAAAGTCGCTATTTAGCGGCTTTTATTGTTATACAAGGCATTAAACCTGTAGTCCAAGCATCGGATAGACCACACTCATGTGCAACTTCATCCCATTTATGACGTCAAATAAGATAGGGTAAAAAAGGAGGGTGCAACTTGAGAAAGCAACATCTTCTGGTCCTTGCAACAGTCCTTTCAGCGATTCTGACGGGATGTACGGGCGGAGACAACAAGGACCAAGCTTTGAATGATCCGGACTCTGTTCATTCCATTGCCGGCCAGAAGGACGACGTCCGATCGCTGGCCATAACAGACCATAACTTCCAGGCGATCCAGCAAATCACGTTTACAAAAACAATCAACAAAAGCTCAGATAATCCTGAAATTCCGGTTGAATATGCAGAGCATGGAACCATAGAAATGATCGTCCGTGCTATCAGAAACGCTGTACAATTACCAGGGATTCTTAATACTGCTGCAGCTGACTATGATATGATTCTGGCTTCAGAACAGGAACAATATGCACTCCAGCTATGGATTAACGAGAGCAGCGAGCAAGCGATGATTATGGACAAGCGTGACACACATACCGGCTTTACGCTTACCAAGGAATCCACTGCCGAGCTGAAGAAGCTGATGTTCACCGAATCAGGCTTCAAAACGCTGAAATTCAATGCAGAGCGGAGCACTACTGGAGATCTTGTGGCTAAGCCGATAGGTCTACCGGAAAATAACTATTCGCTAAGCGGCGGCCCTACAGTTGAGATGAAGGGGGGTATGTATCATACCGTGCAGCTCTTTTACGGGGATCATAACGCTATCAACGCTTTGGTAGCCCATGATTCTTCTACGGATAAGGTGAATGTAGTATGGAGCGATGAACTGCACTCTTCAAATAATGGGTGGAACAATGCTTTTATGAGCAGTTATAATCTGCTGATTCCTTGGGATGAAGAGCATTTGTTATTCCTGGAATCGGAGCTGACCGAGGAAGCGGGGCAATATCACTTGTCTGCTTACAATATAGTTACGGGGGCCACCGAACGGCTCCGGGAAGACTTTTGGCCGCTTACACAAGAATACGATTACATCTACAAGTACCAGTGGAACGCCGATAAGCAGCAGTTGTTCCTGCAGAGTTACCTCGGAAATGTATGGATATTTGATCTGAAGACAGGAGAGGATGATATCCATCTGTTAAAATACCCTGTCATTCCTCATTCGACGACGGGAGCGCCCTCTCTCTTCCTTTCCCCAACCTTTGAGAGGTTTGTGCATGATGATGAGAGCGGACAATTGACATTCTTCAATAACAAAGGTGTTCCGCTCCATGCTGTAGCGCTGAGAGCAGATCAATATGTGCCGTCCGAGAAAATAAAGTGGAACCCGGCGGGAACCATTGCCTGGATGGATCAAGCCGCGAATGAGCATAACCGGGTCCTTGATATCGATATTGATTATTTGAAGATAGCTCCTCAGGAAATTCGATTTTTTGATCCGGACGGTCTCCCCATTGCATCCGTTCAGGCAGAGGAAGGAAGAGAGGCGGCGGTAGAGGTTGCAGGCTGGAAGGATGCTAATATTGCCGTGATGAAATCCTACACTCTAGAGCCTGCGTCCACGGACTATGCAGTGCCACAGGCGAAGGATGTTTATTATTTCCTTTATGATGTGAAGAACAACAAGAAAGGAAGCTTTTCTTCTGAGTCCTTGCCGCCTAATACAACTATTAGAGTGGACCGTCAAGAGGGCGATAACGGGAATAAGGAGAATATTATTGTAAGCCGCAAGGAGATAACCTATAAAGCGAGGAAGTAATCGTTTCTGCTAATCCAGGGTTGACCCTGACGTATACTGGAGGGTTTACAATGGAAGCAGGAGGGATCACAAATGAACAAAACAACATTGCCATCATCGAACATCATAAGCTGTACACCTGCCCGCAGCTGGCTGGCAATTACAGCGCTTGGGTGGCTCGCCATGACGCTGGGACTATTCACGGCTACGGTTGCCGGGAACACCGTCCGGGCCTCCGGCGCAACGGATAACGAAATTGCCGTTGTCCAGGCTTTGACTGCGGCGCTGCTTATTGTGCCCGCGGTCTGTCTCATCCAGCGCCGGTTCCGCCTGACCGCCAGGCTGCTGCCGTTGACACCAGCCGCATTCCTGCATATGCTGGGTGGTGCAGCATCGGCCTTGCTGATGGGGGGACTGGGCTTCATAATTACGGGTGCGCTGGGCTGGACCACCATTATAGCCTGGCATTTCTCTGCGGAGCTGCTGCTGGCTGTAGCCTTCAACACATGTATTGCCTTTCTGTACGAGGCGTTGCCGGAGGAATTGTCAATGAGAGGAATAGTATACAGCGGCCTGCGGCTGCGCCTGCCTGCCTTCGCAGCTTACGGCGCTCAGGTGCTGCTGTTTGTGCTGGTGCCGGTCACTGTGAACCAGCTGCAAGCCTGGAGCGGGCTCGACCGCGGAAGCAGCATTAACGCAGAGTATGTGATTATGCTGTTATGCTATGGCACCATGCTTCAGCTATGGCGCAGCTTGACCGGATCACTGTGGGCTTCCATCGGCTTTCATGTGGCTTATCTGGAAATTGCGCGGTTCGTTATCCTGCAGCAGGACCGGCGCTTGCTGACATACAGCGAGCTGGAGGCTGGGACCGGTCCCGTTGTGATCCAGTTTGGTGTAATCATTATCGGCAGCGCAGGGCTGCTGGCACTGCTTAATCTGTGGCGCCGCCGGCGCCTGCGGTCAGCATCTCAGTAATAAACCATTATCCGGCCATGCCAGTGCCGGATGATTTACTGTGTCCAACCTTCTATATAAGAGGCACTAAAGAAATTAAACAAAAAAGCAAAAGAAGCGGAGGGGAAATTTGGAACTGTAGGAGCGTCAGCGATCGCCCGAAAGCTTTCCGCAGGAAAGCTACCTCGTAAGCATAAGCTGTCACCGGATTTCCACCGCGATTAGCGGTTTAAAATCAAGAAATCTGGGGACAACAGCGGCCGGAAGTCCAAATGTTCACCGCAGTGACGATGGAGCTTCAAGTTCAACTCTTAATTGCATATTATATAGCCAATAATATATCTATTTGGAGGAAAGCCGATGTATACCGTAGGGCAGCTGTCCAAGCTAACCGGTGTGTCTGTCCGCACCCTGCATTATTATGAGAAGCTGGGCCTGCTGGAGCCGGACAGGAATACCGGGAACCAGTACCGCTCTTATAGCGAGAATGAGATTCTACGGCTGCAGAAGATTGCTGTGCTGAAGCAAATGCATTTCAAGCTGAGTGAAATTAAAGTGATTCTCGACAACGGTGAGGTTGCACACCATGATACTGCTGTCTGGAGCCGAGCACTTACGCAGCAGATGGTCTTCGTGAAGCAGGAGCAGGAGAAGCTGCAGGCGGTAGAGCATCTGCTGTTCTCTACCTTGTACGCTATGCGGGCAACCGAACAAGTGAATATTGAGGAGATGCTCGGATTTATCCGTGAGCTTGAACAGCCCCCGCAGGGTCCGCAGCTGCGGCAGCAGGCCTTCACCCCGGAAGAGCTGGAGGTGCTGCCGATTAACGATGTAAGCAATCCGCTCGCTATGGGGTGGTCCGATATTCTCAGGCGTGTCTCCGGACTGCTGGCAGAACCGCCCGATTCTGAAGCGTCGCAGCAACTTGCGGCCTCTATTATAGAATACGCCGATAAGATGTTTGACGGTAATGAGCAGCTGATTCAGAAATATTGGGAGTACATTACACCGCAGGAAGGACAAGCTGCACGGGTGTACGGGATGACAGACGAGGTCATGCAATATATAGATGCAATCATCCGCATTTATTTGGGTGAGGATGATCCCCGGGCTTAATCTGTCGCCCAATCAAGGCAGCAATGGAACGAAGCAGATAGTATAAGGTTCTATAAATAAGCTGAGAAGAGAGAGAGTGCATAAATGCTAAGAATTTTCCGGAGATCGGCTATTGTGCTTGGTTTGATCGTACTGTCGGGATGTTCCGGCGCCTCGGACACGCCATTGTCCGATCAGCCCCCGCCTGAAGCTAAGCGGGAACATACGCAATGTACAGCTCCGGCCCCGAAGTCCAGTGCACCGCCGCAGCCAAATAAGACCAACACGTACTATGTGGCTGTCGATGGAGCTGATAGTAATCAAGGGACCATAGATTCTCCCTGGAAGACGCTTCAGCATGCTGCGGACCTCGCAGAGCCGGGAACCCGTGTCTATATTCGCGGAGGCGTGTACCATCAGAAGCTGCAGATCTCCAAGGGAGGCTCGAAGGATGCCGGTCCTGTCATATTCGCCGGTTATCCGAATGAGAGGGCGGTTCTTGACGGCGAAGGCCTGCCGGTTGACGGGCTGGAGGGGATGGTCGAGATCCATCAGGCCAGCTATGTAACGATTCAGCAACTGGAAATCCGCAATTACAAGACAGCATCCCGTGGCGACATTCCCGCAGGTATCTATATTCACGGTTCAGGGATGGACCTCTCTGTGCTCAATAACCGCATTCATTCCATAGCCAATACGGCCACGCCTGAAGGGGACGGGCTTACCGGGAGGGATGCCCATGGGATTGCCGTGTACGGAACCGAAGCGAAGGAAGCGCTGCAAGGACTGATTATTGATGGCAATGAAGTGTACGATTTGGTGCTTGGCTCAAGTGAGGCGCTGGTTGTGAACGGCAATGTGGATACTTTTGAGATTACGAACAATATCGTTCATGACAGTGACAACATCGGGATCGACCTGATCGGATATGAGGGAACGGTGGGAGACGAGCGGGTCGATCAGGCGCGTAACGGAACGGTCACAGGAAATGTAGTCTACGGGATTTCGTCCAATCTTAATCCGTCTTACGGGAACCCAGTACCGAATGACAGCCATGCGGCAGGCGGAATCTACATCGACGGAGGAAGGTCCATCCGGGTGGAGCAGAACCGCTTATATGACAATGACATAGGCCTTGAGCTTGCTTCCGAACATGAGGGAAGGCTAACCAGTGATATTACGGTCAAAAACAATCTGATCTACCGCAACCGGCTGACCGGCATTGCCATGGGCGGTTATGACGAGGAGCGTGGAGGTACCAGCGATAGTATCATCGAGTCTAATACGCTCTACAAGAACGACCTGCTGGGCGACGGTAACGGCCAATTGTATCTGCAAGCTAACTTAAGGGGTAATGTCATTACCCGCAATATTATCGTAGCAGGTGATTCCGGCGTTATGATCAGCAACGAATATACAAGCAACAGCAATAATACGCTGGACGGCAACCTTTATTATGCAGCAGCAGGTGCAGATCAGGCCTTTTGGGTATGGAAAAAGAAGGAATACCCCGGCTTCGCCTTCTATCAGCGCGGCACGGGGAACGATTCCAGCTCGCAGTTTGCCGATCCGCAGTTCAGGGACACCGCCCGTGATGATTTCCGGCTGAAGCCGGGGTTCCCCGTCCGATAAACGCCTAACTGTGATTCTCCCAGGCATCCCGCTTGCGGTATTCACCCGGCGTTAAGCCGGAGCTGCGCTTGAACGTGCGGATGAACGAGTTCACATTCTGGTAGCCGACCTGAAGTGCGATATCCTGGATGCGCAGGTCGATGTTCGTCAGCAGCTCCTTGGCCCGTTCGATCCGCAGCGTGTTCAGATATTCGCTGAAGTTGATCCCGGTTTTCTCTTTGAAGATGCTCGACAAATACCCCGGAGTCAGATTCAGCTTGTCGGCTACAATGTTCAGATTAATATCCTCCCCGTAATGCTTGTCCAGATACTCTAGTACGAAGCTGATAACCGGATCACGAATCTCCGAGCCATTGCGGATGGCCGCAAGCACCGGAGTGAGCAGTTGGCTCAGCCATTCGCGGTATTGAACGGTGGAATAGAAGGCGGCGAACGGCTCACCGGAGAGCGCAGAGAGAAGCCCCGCTTCAAGCTCCGGCAGATTCTGCTTCATGACTGTTTTGCCTGTCTGCTCTACAACCCCGCGGGCAAATGTCCGGAAATCCTCAGCGGTGGCATCCTTATTCCGAAGCTGCTCCAGTTGACGCTCCACCCAGCCGAAGACTGCTTCTTCGCTGCCGGATTGCAGCAGGTTATGCAGCTCATCCCCGTACGTTACCTTCCTATGGAACGCTTTGGCTGACGAGGCCCGCGGCTCCACAATAATCTGGGTCTCCCGATTTAATCTGCGTTCCTTCAGCAGTACCGTCAGGTTATGGTAAGCATCTGTAAACGGGGTTTCCCCGGAGTATACCGGACTGACTGCAATGGTGAGGTAAAGGGAAGGCTCCTCCGCCAGCAGCTCCTGCAAGGTGCCCAGCACCTGAAGAATGCCGCTCTGCGGACCGGGATCGAAGAGCAGCAGCAAGAGCAGATCCTGCTCCGGCTGCAAAGCAACGTTCTCGGATTCCTCCCCGGTGAACAGGCGCTGAATCAGCTGCCATAATGCCAGTGTATGCTTCTCCGGCTCCTCCGGGAGGCGGGTGAAGCTGAGCTTGAACAGGATGGAGGCATACGGCCGTTCGGAATGCAGCGCATCCTCCAGCTCGCTCAGGCTTGCGTTCAGCGGAATGTTTTTCACCTTATGGGTATACGCATACTGGCGGACCAGCGAATTCTTGTGCGCAAGATCGTTCTGGATGAACCGGTTGTTCTCCATGATCGAGCTCAGGCGGTCGCCGATAATGGCGAACTCCTTGACGCTGCTCACCTTGCCGGGGGCGCTGCCCGATTTGCGGTCGAACGCGGCGATCAGGCGCTGGAGCGGCTGGTTCAGCCGGTAGCTGAACAGGAGGGAGAACAGAAGGCTGACCAGCACCGCAGCAGCGAGCAGAACGGCGAGCAGCAGTCGCATGCCGCGCAGCCCGCTCGCAATGGCGGCAACCTCGGTGACCCGGACGTAGGTGAAGCCGGTCTGCGCCCCTTTTTGATAGAAATAATAGTTGTCCCCGATCCGCTCATGTGAGCTTGTATTACCCGCATACTTCAGAGCCGGCAGTTTCGTCTCCGCTGTGGTGAAGAGCAGACGGTCCTGCGCATCCATTATATAGAAGGGATTCTTGCCGGCATCCCCATAAGCCTTCTCCAGCCGCTGCGGATTCAGCATCACCAGGCCGTATACCTCTTCGTAAGGAATCGCTTTGATCAGCACCGGCATCAGCCGTCCGAGCGGGCGCGTGGAGCTCATCGTTGTCTCTGTGAAGGAGGCGGCAGGCATGACCTTCAGATACTGGTTGTCCATGGTCTGGCCGCGCCAGAAGTCCGCCGTATATTCCTGACTGGAATAATATTTGCCGAACATGTCGCTGGTGCTGCTAAGCCCTTCTTTTTCGAGCACATAATCCTCCGTCTTGAAATACAGAATGAAATTCTCAATATGCAAAAAAGGATTGCCGTACAGCGTCATCAGATCCGACTTCACCTCGTTCACAACATCGTAACGCCGGTTCTCGTTCAGATGGCTGAGAATGCCCAGATTGGCGGTCCACGTATCCGACTGGGTGAGTGCCAGAATCATATTCTGGGTCAGCCGGAAGTGATTCTCATACCCCTCCACCGTCTGCTTGAGCGCCTGTTCATTCTGCCGGACGACCTCCTGATAGACCTTGCCGCTCAAATATAGATGTGAGAACAGATTGAAGGAAGCCAGCAGCAGGATGATGCTCAGGAAGCTGAGCATTAGCTTGACGAACAAGCCGCTAAGGGCAAATTGGCTGGTCAGCAGTCTCTTCATAGGTAGTCCCCCTTCTGGTGCAGCCGCTTTATACATAGTTTTATCCTATCATAGCGGCATAAAGCTGACACGCACAATATGCACTTTTAACGATTTATACGCAGGTATCGGGAAATATGCAGATAAGGCGAAAAGTTATATAACATGCTGATAGCGCTTACCAAACCATTGCGGCTATACTTCGGAGACAAACCCGGGAATCACCGGGGAAGTAAGCTGACATCCAAGCCATCATTAAGAACGTGAGGGGAATGCCTATGGCTCAACCAAGTGCAGTACAAGACAACTTGCGAAAGGAACTGAAGAATCCCTACCGGCGGCAGGGGCGGCTGCTGCGGACCTGGCACCATAACAAAGCGCTATGGCTGCTGTTCCTGCCGTGCCTGCTGTATTATCTGATTTTCCGGTATGCGCCGATGTTTGGCCTCGTCATTACATTTAAGGATTATAATCTGTTCAAAGGGATCTGGGCCAGCGACTGGGTGGGGCTGAAATACTACCGGATGTTTGTGGAGAATCCCGACTTTTGGCCGCTGATGAAGAACACCTTACTGCTGGGCCTGTACAAGCTTGTATTCGGGTTCCCGGCTCCCATCATCCTGGCTATTCTGCTGAACGAGGTGCGCAAGGCAACATTCAAAAAGTTCGTACAGACCGTCAGCTATCTGCCGCATTTCATCTCCAATGTCATTGTGGCGAGCATGGTCATTATGTTCCTGTCGCCGACCGGAGGCCTGATTAACAATCTGCTGGGCACGTTCGGGATTGGACCGGTTAACTTCATGAATGAGCCCGGGTTATTCCGGGGGATCTATGTCCTGTCGGAGATCTGGCAGCATATCGGCTGGGAGACCATCATCTATCTGGCGGCACTGACGGCGATTGACCCGCAGCTCTATGAAGCGGCAGATATGGACGGAGCCAGCCGGATGCGCAAAATATGGCATGTCACGCTGCCTGGCATCTCACCGGCGATTGTCATCACCCTGATTCTGAATATCGGCAAGGTACTGGAGATCGGCTTCGAGAAGGTCTTCCTCATGCAGAATCCGGCGATCTACGATACGGCAGATATCATCAGTACCTATGTCTACCGGGTCGGGATGGAGCAGGGGAATTTCAGCTACGGTGCCTCCATTGACCTGTTCATGGGCATTATCAGCCTGATCTTCATCTATAGTGCCAATTACATCAGCCGCCGTGTCAGCGAGACAAGTCTATGGTAGAAAAGAGGTGTGGTGATGAGATCACCGAAGTTTTCCTGGTTTAACGTGGTCAGCACAGTCTTCCTGCTGGGGGTTGTAGTGATTACGCTCTATCCGTTTCTGCACATGCTTGCGGTATCCCTGAGCAGTGATGTCAATGTCATCAAGAACAACATCTCGTTCTGGCCCAAGGGCTTCAATGTGAATATGTACGAGCTGGTGCTTGGAGACCCGAAGATCTGGACGGCCTATAAAAATACGCTGATCTACACCGTGCTCGGCACCCTGATCTCGCTGGTAGTTACTTCCACAGGAGCCTATGCGCTCTCCCGCCGGGATATGGCGCTGCGGGGAACCTTCACCCTGCTGATCGTCATCACGATGTTCTTCAGCGGTGGAATGATTCCGACCTTCCTCGTCGTCCGCTCCCTGGACATGGTGGATACCGTATGGGGCATGGTGCTGCCGGGCGCGGTCAGTACCTGGAATCTGATTCTGATGCGGACCTTCTTCTCCGGCATTCCCAAGGAGCTGGAGGAATCCGGCCGCATCGACGGGTTGAATGATATCGGCATATTCATGCGGATCATTGTTCCGCTGTCGAAGGCTTCCTTCGCCACGATTGCTTTGTTTTACGCCGTGGGCATGTGGAATAACTTCATCTATCCGCTCCTGTATCTGCGCACCCCGGACCTGTTCCCGCTTCAGGTACTGCTCCGCAATCTGGTGTTGGCCGGAAGCGCAAGCTCGGGGGATGTGACCGGGATCGGGGGAGACAATCAGGTCGTTGAAGAGTCGCTCAAATATGCCACGATCATGGTCTCTACGCTGCCGATTCTCACGGTATATCCGTTTGTTCAGAAGTATTTTGTCAAAGGCGCCATGATTGGCGCGGTGAAAGGCTGATCAGCCTGCGCCATAATTACAATTAAGGGAGAGATGATGAATGAACAAATGGAAGTCTGTAATGCTGCCCCTCGTAACTGCCGCCATGCTGGTGACGGGCTGTAGCGGAGGCAATAACACTAGCGCTCCGCCTGCTGCTACTGGTACATCCGGCGGAGATGCCGCTGCCACTGCCGGGGCGAAGCAGGAGCACACCTTCACCGCACTGCTGGACAACAACGCCACCTTCCCTTATTCCAAGGATTGGCCGGTCTGGGGCTGGATCAAGGACAAGACAGGCGTAACTCTGGAGGTGCAGACGCCTTCCGGGAAGCTGGCCGAAGCGCTGAACCTGGCGGTGGCCTCCAATGTCCTGCCGGACCTGATGTATATGCCCAACCGCAAGGAATCGAACAAGTTCGGGCAGCAGGGTGCACTCGTCGATCTGATGGAATACATGGATAAGCTGCCGAATTTGACCGCATGGATGAAGCAATATCCGGAGGAGGCGAAGGCGGCGCTCTCGGCTGACGGCAAAATGTATATGTTCCCGAACCAGGGCTTCGGGGAGACGAACCGCATGATCTGGATGTACCGCCAGGATGTTTTTGAGAAGGAAGGCATCAAGGCTCCGGCCACCTATGAAGAGCTGCATACAGCCCTCAAGACGCTCAAGGCGAAATACCCGGACAGTTATCCGCTATCGGT
Source organism: Paenibacillus rhizoplanae (assembly GCF_042684125.1). Taxonomy (NCBI): domain Bacteria; kingdom Bacillati; phylum Bacillota; class Bacilli; order Caryophanales; family Paenibacillaceae; genus Paenibacillus; species Paenibacillus rhizoplanae. The sequence goes on from NZ_JBHUKY010000078.1 coordinate 241,179, forward strand.
CCGTTACGGCCAGATCCCCGATGAGATGAATATGAGCATGACCGTTAACTATGAGACAGGGGAAGGGGCGTACTATGATTTTGACAAAAAGGAATGGCGTTATGGTCCGACGGAGGAGAGCTACAAGGAGATGGTCGGCAGATGGAAGCAGTTCTATGATGAAGGGCTGATTCCGCCGGACTTCCTCTCCTTACAAACCAAGCAGTGGCAGGATATGGTCTCCACCGGCAAGTCGTTCGTGACAGTTGATTACATCAGCCGGGTGGACTTCTTCAATAATGCGATGCGCAAGGAGAATCCTGAGTTCAATATGCAGTTCATGGCTCCTCCTGCCGGGCTTCCCGGCGGTAAACAGCTGAATCCTTACTTCCATTATATGGAGGGCGGACTAACGGTCGCTTCCACCTCCAAGAATATCGAAGACATCATGAGTTACATGGACTTTTTCTATTCGGAAGACGGGCGGACGCTCAGCAGCTGGGGCGTGGAAGGCGAGACGTATGTGAAGGAAGGCTACGCGATCAAGTTCAAGCCGGAATTCACCGATGTCATTGAGATGCGGAAGCAGACGGGGCTGCAGACCAGCGGAACCTATACCTGGATTGACTTCGACGCCCATCTGTCCCTGTTCTCGGAGGACCTGAAGCACGCCTATGAAGAAGCCGTCAACTATGATCCGGCCAATATGCAGCCGCGTCCGGCCTTCACGGAGAAGGAGAATGAAGTCATCTCGATCACCGGGCAGGCGATCAAGAAGCACCGCGATGAGAGCTTCGCGAAGTTCGTCACCGGCTCCCGCAAGCTGGCGGACTGGGATAAATATGTGGAGGAAATGAACAATCTGGGCGTAGACAAGCTGCTGGAGACGTATAAGGAAGCGTATGACCGCGTGCAGAATATTCAATTAGGCAGTAAATAATTGCAGGGCAGAACCGCAGAAGCACAGGCAAGGCATTCAGGGTAATCGCTTGACCATTAAAGGAGGCGCCGCTTATGAAGCAATGGCTGCAAGGCTTTGGCAAACGGTATGGATGGATATGGTCTGTGATGTTGCTGGTTGTAATCTTGGGAACGGCGGTTCCGGGCACTGCCCGGGCCGCAGGCACCATTACGCTGCACGAACCGCCCGGAGGATATGTATCCTCCGGCGGGCTGGTGGAAGTCAACGGAACCTATACTGGACTGTACGATGTCCGGTTGTATGTAGACGGAACAGCCCAATTCGAGGTGCTGCTGGACGACCCGGACGGAGATGACAGCGGCACCTGGTCTTACACGCTGGACACTGCCCGTTACAACGGTTCAGTGGAGCTGGTGGCACGCGGGCTGGATACCACCACCCGCTACGGGGTGTGGAGTCCGTCCGTCACCCTTGAGATGAACAACCCCGCAGGTGTTGCGCCAGTGGTGACGATTACGGGTCCGGACGAAGGCGTGTCCTTAAGCGGACAGGTGAATATCACCGTCCAGGCGCAATCATCCTTGCCGGTTTCGGGCGTGCAGGTCCGGGTGAACCGGGGACCGTGGCAGCAGGCCGCTTATAACGGCACGGAATATGTATATGTCTGGAATACGGCGGGCATCGGTGACCGCACGATCAGCCTTGAGGCCCGGGCCACGAATGCGCCCGGACGTTACGGCTACAGCCCGACGTTTTATGCGCAGGTCGGTGCGGGCACGCATGAGCCGGCGGTTCCTCTGCCCGATCAGGACCGGGCGATGTGGATCTGGGAGCCGGAAAGCTATAAGCTGCTGCTGAATCCGGGTTCGCGGGAGGTGCTGGAGTCCTTCGTTACGGACACCGCTACCTTCGGATCAGAGCCGGTGACGACGCTGTATCTGGCTGTGGGCAACTACGCGGGCTACCGGGCGCTGGAGGAGCAGGAGGATGAGCTGCGCTCCTTCATGCGCTGGGCGCATGAGCGGAACTTAAGCGTCCATGCCCTTGTCGCGGGCGGAACCTCCCCGGCTTATATGGGCGCTTATGAGCGCTACCATAGTCATGCTGTCCGGGAGATCGAACAGATTATCAACTACAATCTTGCGGTGGATGCGGATGAGAAATTCGATGGAATCAATGTAGACATCGAGCCGTATATTTCCCCGGATTTCAAAAACCCAACCAAATTCCTGCAGGAGGAGTACCTGGACGGCCTGCAGAAGATGATTGACCGCCGCGATACAGCGGGCATCCGGCTGCCCTTCGGCCCGGCTGTGCCCAAGTGGTACGATTCCTCGGAGCAGGGGGCTAATATCCTGTGGAACGGCACGACAAAATGGCTGTCTGAGCATATCCAGGATATCTCCGACTACATCTCGATCATGGATTACCGGGATACTGCGGACGGAACCGCAGGCATCATTGCCGGGGCTGCCGGTGAGCTGGCCTATGCCGAGACCATCGGCAAGCCGAACTCGGTAGTCATCGGAGTGGAGACGCTGGATATTGCAAACAGCGGCGACCCGGAGACGATTACCTTCCAGGAGGAAGGCCGCACCGATATGGAGACCGAGCTTGACAAGGTCTATGCCGCTTCCGGGCTAAGCAGCTCCTTCGGCGGAATTGCTGTCCATCACTATGATTCCTACCGGGCACTGCCTTCATATTGGGGACCGGGAGGCGTATTCTGGACGGCGCCGGAAGACCATGAAGCACCGTCTGCACCTGCGGGCACACCGTCCGCTGTTGCGAGTGACTATCAGAGTATAAGGCTGAATTACGGGATGGCCACCGACAATTCGGAGGTAGACCGCTATATCGTCTACCGCAGCACGGTGCCCGGCTTCACGCCTACCGCTGCGGACATTGCCGGACTGGCCCGGGGCCTGAATTACCAGGACAAGGGACTGCTCCCCGAGACGACTTATTATTACCGTATAGCCGCCCGTGATCTGACGGGCAATATCGGACCGCACTCCAGTGAAGTATCTGCGGTCACTGGCAGCACGGCGCTTAAGCCGATGATTGTGACGGATATGCAGCTTTCCTACACTGGAACTGCTGCGGCAGCTTCTATGAAGGTGCTTGACTATGCGACAGGGGCGGTCCTCACAGGGGCAGCGATAGAAGGGCGATTCACCTATTCGGCAGGCCGCTATGCAGCGGCTGTTACAGGGGCAGATGGACGGGCAGCCTTCACTTCAGAGGCGATTGCCCAAGGCCGCCAGGCCGGATTCGAGCCGCGAAGAGTACAGGCAGCCGGTTATTATTATGCCAGCGCCCATGACCTTCCGCACACCACCGCATTGCTGCCGCATGGCGGGCTTAGCGGATTAACGTTATCGGCAGGAGTGTGGGACAAACCTTTCTCTGCGGGTGACAAGGCTTATACGGTAACTGTCAACAGCAATGTAAGTTCGCTGCAGGTCACCCCGGTTACCGTCAAGGCGTCGGATGCATTGCGGGTTAACGGACTGCCCGTGGCATCGGGAACAGCCGCATCCGTTACGATCGGTTCAGAGCCTGCTGATGTCTCGGTTCTGGTGTATCACGAAGATGGAACCGCAGATCTCTATCTGCTGAATATCGAGAGAAGTGCTCCGGCAGATCCGGTGATCCCGGTGACCATGGATTCCTATGTCCATGAACATCAGCCCTCGACTAATTTCGGGCAGGAGCCTGTGCTGGAGATCGCCGATCTGCCGAACGCACAGGGTGGAGGAGACCGTACCGCCTTCATGAAGGCGGAGCTGAATCTCTCTGGGACGGCGGTGCAGTCCGTAACCCTGAATGTGTATGTCACTGTTCCCCCGGCTTCCCCGGTTACACTTGCACTAAAAGGGTACACCGGTGCGCAGTGGACCGAGAGCGGCATCACCTGGAATAACCGCCCTGTCACCGGCGGAACGAATCTCGGAACAGTCCGGGTCACCGGGGGCGGGTGGTACAGCGCGGATGTGACCGCTTATGTTGTCGCGGCAGCGGCGGCTGGACTTACGCCGACCTTTCAGTGGAGCGACCCCAACACTTCCGGCATTGTTGTATCGCTGGCCAGTTCAAAAAATTCGGATAACAAGCCATATCTGCTGGTGAACAGCGGGATCTAATAGAGAAGGGGCGGTCACTTCCGCCCCTATAAGGAGGAGAGGGTTCATCATGGAAGAGACGTTGATTCCGGCGGCAGGGCATCTAGTGGAGCGTATGCGCGTTCTGGTCTATAACCAGCGCAGCCAGATGGGAGCAGCAGCTGCAGGAGCGGTCGGGCAGAGCATCAGAGACTTGCAGGGGAAGTCCCAGGCTCCGGTCCGCATTGTATTTGCCGCAGCTCCGTCACAGAATGAGTTGTATGAGGGGCTGGTGCGGGAGCAGGGGATTGACTGGTCCCGGGTGCACGCTTTTCATATGGATGAATATATCGGTCTTCCGTCAGAGGCTCCCCAGCGATTCGGGAACTACTTGCAGGAACGGTTGTTCAGCAGGGTGAATCCCGGACGAATCGAGCTGCTGGGCCGGACAGGAAGTATTGATGAGGAGTGCCGGAGATATGCGGCGCTGCTGAATGAAGCCCCTATTGATATCGTCTGTCTGGGGATCGGAGAGAACGGGCATATTGCGTTCAATGATCCGCCTGTAGCCGATTTTGCCGATCCGTTTCTTGTGAAAGCAGTCGAATTAGACGAAGGCTGCCGGACGCAGCAGGTGAATGACGGCTGCTTCGCCAGCCTGGACGATGTACCTACCCATGCGCTTACACTGACCGTGCCCGCCTTGATGGCAGGTCACCATCTGTTCGCCATTGTTCCCGGCAAAGCCAAGCGGGCTGCGCTGCAGGCTGCGCTTCATGGCCCGCTCAGCACTGCGTGCCCGGCGAGCCTACTGCGGACCCATCCCGCCATTACACTGTTTACCGACCGGGATGCCTTCGGCTCATGAACGGTGTGATCTCGGGAAGACATTACAGAACCGGCCTGCCGCTCGAGGTCCACGTTAACGGTGGCGTCATTGAAGCGGTTCATACCCTGGCCGAGAGTCCGCATATGGCCGATTGGCCCTGGCTTGCGCCGGGGCTGGTTGATTTGCAGGTGAACGGCGGTTGGGGGCTTGACTTCAATACGCTGCCGCTTGCACCGGAGACCGTGGCGGGACTCTCGCGCCGCCTGCTGGCCCGGGGCGTCACCTCATATTGCCCGACCCTGATTACGAATGGGCCGGACCAGCTTGCCCAGGCAGCATCCGCGATTGCTGAAGCCGTGCGGACCCGGCCGGATATCGCCGGGCTGATCGCAGGCATCCATCTGGAGGGGCCCTTCCTGTCCCCTGAGGACGGTCCGCGCGGGGCGCATCCCCTGGAGCATATCTGCCCGCCCGATTGGGAAGCCTTCTGCCGCTGGCAGGAAGCGGCGGAGGGACTGATCAGGATCATCACCGTGTCGCCCGAATGGCCGGGAGCTGCAGCCTTCATCTCCAGATGCACCGCTTCCGGCGTCCGGGTCTCCATCGGACACACGGCCGCCTCAACGGAGCAGATCCGGCAAGCAGTGGCCGCAAGCGCGGTGATGTCTACTCATCTGGGCAACGGTACACATCTTACACTTCCGCGCCACCCCCATTATCTGTGGGAGCAGCTGGCTGCCGATGAGCTGTATGGCTGCATGATTGCCGACGGCTGCCATCTGCCGGATGCGCTGCTGAAGGTGATTCTGCGGGTGAAGCAGAGCCGGGCGATTCTGGTCAGCGATGCCGTCTCGCTGAGCGGCATGGCGCCGGGTGCCTACCGGCTGCATATCGGCGGCGACGTGGTGCTGACGCCGGAAGGGCGGCTGCATCTGGCGGGCCATCCGCGGCTGCTGGCCGGATCGGCCATGATGCTGCCGGACCAGGTGGCCTACCTGGCCCGGGCCGGGCTGGTGCCGCTGGAGGACGCGCTCGACTGCGCCTCACTTCACCCGGCCCGGCTGCTGGGGCTTCCGCAGGCTGCCGGGCTTACCGCAGGTAGTCCAGCGGATCTGATCGGCTTCCGCAAGGACAGCGGCGGAGATCTGGATATCCAGGTGGTATGGAAGAATGGCCGGATTATAGCGGCCGGTAAGGATTAGGAGGGCATCAGATTTAAAGAACTGATGCCATTTCATTAACGCGATAGGGCAGAACGTTGCATTCGTCGCGAACAATCACCGACCACTTTCGGACCGGGGGCGGCACGTTAGCCAAATGTAGTCGAAAAACCGACCACATTGCGACCGGGGACGGCACGTGAGCCAAATGTAATCGAAAAACCGACCACAATCGCACTGTGAGCGGCGCATAGGCCAATTGTAATCGAAAAACCAACCACAATTGGACCGGAGGCGGCACGTGAGCCAAATGTAGTTGAAAAACCGACCACATTGCGACCGGGGACGGCACGTGAGCCGATTGTAATCGGAAAACCGATTACAATCGGACCAGAGGCGGCGCGTAGACCAATGTAGTTGAAAACCTGACGTTGTAAGAGGAGGAGAGTGCGATGCTAAGCTTGATACCCGAGCCGAAGCAGGTGAGAATTACAGACAAGAGGCCATGGCGGGCAGGCGGGGAAGTCCGTCTGCAACTGGCTATGGAAGTGGAAGACCCCCGGCTGGTGCTTCATTGCCGGCGGGCTTTTCCCGGCCGGGAAGTCACCACGACCGCCCCCCGAGCAGGTGAGGGATACTCGCTGCTGATTGAGGAGATTGTGAGAATCGAGGGAACGGAGGGGACTGAGAGCACTTCAGCGCAGGCATCGTCTGGAGAAGCCGTTCTGTATAACGGCAAGGGTTCGACTTCTAAGCCTACTAAGGCCGACCTGTCCGTGCTGAAGGGCCGGGCGGAAGGCTACATTCTGGAGATTAGCGCAAGCGGAGCCGTAATCCGCGCACTGGACGCCCCCGGACTCTATTACGGCTTGCAGACACTGCTGCAATTGCAGAGCCTGCACGGCGGTGGCGAGATTCCCGCGGTGTCCATTACCGATTGGCCCGATACGGAGCTGCGAGTGATGAATTTCGATCTGCGCCAGACCTTCTCGAAGCCGGAGCGGCTGATCGATTATCTGGCTGAATTCTCCCGTTACAAGACGAACGCTGTGCTCATTGAATACGAGGACAAGTTCCCGTTCAGCACGCACCGGGAATTCGTCCATCCGCAGCACGCGCTTAGCCGGGAAGAGCTGGAGGCGCTTCAGGCTGCTGCCCATGAGCATTATATCGAGATTATTCCGCTGCAGCAGAGCTTCGGCCATCTGGAGTATGTGCTGCGCCATGATGCCTGGAAGCATCTGCGGGAGACCGAGGAATCTACCGGCGAAATCTGCCCGTCCCATCCGCAGACGTATGAACTGATTACCGGCATGCTGGCGGAGATGATGGATGCCCATCCCGGATCACGTTATATCCATCTCGGCTGTGACGAGGTGTATAGCCTGTGTGAATGTGAAGCGTGCCGGAAGGAATTCGGCGGCGTACGGGAACGGGCCTTCATCTCCTTCCTGAACCGCCTGATTGAATTCACGGCCAGCCGGGGAAGGCAGCCAATCTTTTGGCATGACATGCTGGACAAATGCCCGCCCGAAGAGCTGGCGAAGCTTGATCCGCGCAGCGCAGCGATGATCTGGATCTATAACGGGCGCAACATACAAGCTGAGGTCACCTCCTTGACCCATAAGTTCAGGGCGCTCGGCATTGAGGTGATGGGTGCACCGGCAGTCCGCAGCTTCGACTGGGCGGAGCATCAGAACTACCCGGTCATTGATAACAGGACCGACAATCTGCTCCAGTGGGCAAAGACCGCAGAGCAGCTGGATATCCGCTGTATGGTCGCTACGAACTGGACCGGGCCGTTCAGCCTTGGCGTTCCTTATGGCGTATTCGAGACGACCTGGTATCCGATGCTGCTTCATGCCGATCTCGCCTGGAACCGGCGGGCAGATGCCGATACCTTCATCGACCGCTTCCTGGAGCTGTTCCATGGTATAACTCCAGAGACGGGTCATGCGCGGCTGGGAAATTACCAATTAGAGGATTACTACGATATCATCTGGAAGATAAGGGAGCATGTGCAGAGGAATAAGGATTACGCCGAGCTAATCGCAATTATGCATGATTTCGAGGTAGCAACGGACCGCTCCAGGGCGATTCACAAGTATGCCTACCGCTGGGAGCTGTACCCGGGCGACAGCGCGGAATGGCGCTCGCTGCTGAACAATTACACCCGTAACCATAACGGACGCGAAGCCGTCCGGCCCCGGATGCTGGAGGCGCTTTTGCAATACCAGCCCCGGGATATGGCCGAGCATTTCGTGAAATCGCGCTTCTATCTGCATGATTATCTGGAGCGGACGCTCTATCAGGAGCTGGGCCTTGTCCACAGCGAGGGTTAGCAAACAAACCGACAGGAGGATGGAACAGTTATGCAGCTGAATGAAGTGAATTCACCACAAGCTCCGGCAGCCATGAGTCTGGAGGACAAAATAGCGTTAATGTGCGTAGTTGGCACCCCCTCCACAGCAGCAGAGCCTGACTTCCGTGAACGGATGTCTCAGAACCGGTTCGGGGGGATCGGCTTGTTCCCCCATAATGTTAAGGATGAGCAGCAGACGCTGAAGCTGATGGAGGAGGTGCAGGCCATTGCCGGAGACTCCGGCATTCCGCAGCCTTACTATGTCTCGATCGATGAGGAGGGAGGCACGCTCTCCAAGTTCAAGACCTTCTATCCATACATTCCCGGCAACCGTGCTGCCGGATTAAGCCTGGATGCCGAGACCGCCTATCTCCAGGGTAAAATCATCGGCAGCCAGCTCCACGCGCTGGGCATCCCGATGAATTGGGCGCCAGTGCTGGATGTGAATACGAATATAGACAATCCGGTTGTAGGGGTGCGCTCCTTCGGCGAAGACCCTGAATGGGTTGCCGCCTTCGGTAAGGCATATATCCGCGGAATGCATGAGGCAGGCGTGGCGGTCACGGCCAAACATTTCCCCGGCCATGGACAAGTCAGCGGGGATTCCCACGTTGTCCTGCCAGAGTGCGAACTCACAATAGAGGAATTAATGAACGGGCCGCTGTTGCCATTCATCGCTGCCATCGAAGCCGGGGCCGATTCAATCATGATGGGTCATCTCGTCTTTCCTAACATTCCCGAGTCGGCAGGACTGCCTGCTTCACTGAGCCCCTTCTTTGCCGGAGACTTACTGCGCAGCAGGCTGGGCTTCGAGGGTATCATCTGCACGGATGATATTGAGATGGGCGCGATCAAGAAGAATTTCAACCCGGATGAGGTGGGCGTACTGGCTGTGCTGGCCGGCAATGACATGATTCTGATGTGTCATACCCCGGAATACCAGGAGCGGGTGATAGAAGGCATCCGCAAGGCTGTTCTGGACGGCGTCATCGAAGAGTCCAGAATTGACGAATCGGTCAACCGCATCCACCGCCTCTATGGGAAATTCCAGCAATACCAGGCGGCAGCCCGGCCCATTCCGCGGGAGTGCTGGAAGGAGGCGGCCCTGCAATATGCACGCCGCACGGTCAAGATCAGCCGCGATCCGCAGCAATTGCTGCCACTGTCTCCATCGCGCCCATATATGCTGATCTTGCCGCAGCAGGAGCAGCTTACGATTGCCGACAACTCCGGCGGCAATGACATTGGTTTGGCCGCGATGCTGGAAGCAGAGGGCTTGTCCGTACAGTTGCAATACTGCAGCATGAAGCCCGAAGCCGCTGAAATCGCGGCCTTATGTGCACAGGCTGCCGGTCATGTAGTAATTCAGGGAACACTGAACGCCCATCTGTTCAGCGGGCAGCTACAGCTTGCCCGGCAGCTTGCGGCGACCGGGCCGCTGCTGAACCTGGTACTGCGTAACCCGTATGACGATGCGTACCTGCCGCAGAATGCCGGAAGCATTCTGCTGTGCTCCACCTCCGATTATTCACTTAAGGCGCTGGTAGAAGTGCTTATACAGGGAACGGAAGCAGCCGTTTGAGACTATTTTTACGTATTCGTCCTAGACTGGGCTACCGTATTGAGCTGTTGTTGTCAGTTAAAGAGCTTATCTTAATCTACCTATCGGTCATTGCCTGGATCAATAGAAGATCATAACTGGCAGCAACGCCTCCCTGTACGCTGAACTTCCCCTCGTATTCCTTATACATGTTGGTGAACAGGCGTCGCGCACTGAGACCCCCCATAGTAACAGCCTCTGAAGTGCTGGCTCCCATCGCTTTTACCGAGTGAAGAAACTCTCTTGCTGAAGCATACTTTTCAGTCTGAATCGAGCGTTCATATTGGATATTTGTGAACCCTGATTCCTTCATCAAGTTAGTCCATTGGTCTGTCGATCGAAAAGTCAGTCCGTGACGCTGCGGCTCTAATCCGCTTGCTCGATAAACTTCATTAAAAGCCCTATGCATTTCGTAGAAAGTATCAGGCCCGAATGTCGTGAATATTAGCATGCCTCCAGGTCGAAGCATCCTCCGAAGTTGACCAATTGTTTGCCTAGGATTGCTCAGCCATTGAAAGCAGGCGTTGGAGACGATGAGATCAAACGAGGCTGTCGGAGCTTCTGGCGCCCACATTTCAACATCAGCATGCAGAAGGCGTAAACGATCCGATGTAATTTTTCCAATAATGTTCGCTTCAGCTGAAAGGACACGTTGTTCAGCCAATTTGATCATCGCGGGCGCAATATCAAGTGCAGTAATACTCGCACTGGGCCATTCATTTATTAGAATCTCTGTCAGTGCCCCCGTACCGCAGCCGATCTCAAGAATATTGAGACCGGCTACGTTACCTTTGTTCTTCCACCCTATGAAAGAACCTGCAAGGCGATCTGACATTATACGCTGAACTTGAGCGTGAGCGTCATACGAATTTGCACTTCGGTTAAATTGACGTCGAATATTACTTATCCTACTGCTCATGCCACCATCTCCTCAGTTCATCAGCTATATGATCTTCCTTTCCCAAGAACGGGGCATGCCCGCAGGCAGGTATCGTGAATAACTTTGCTTTAGGTAACTGGGCAATAAGCTCCGTTGCGGCGCCGTAAGGACAAATACTATCCTCAGTCCCGTGCACAAGAAATACCGGACAAGTGATGCTTTTCAGTTGAGACAAGCAATCCTCGTTGCGCAAAATCTGAAGACCTGCGATTAGCGCTGGAGTTGTCCAACTACCTATGGGGGGAAGGCTTTCGCCTATATCGGACTCCCATTCTGCCTCCGTAAACATGAGCTGCCGGAAATTTGTTTCAACGGCTTGCCGATCCTTTACAATCCCTGTAATCATCTTCCTAACGTATGTATCTACCCAACCGAGGTCAATCTCTTCTTTTGAACGAGTAAATCGAGCCGTTGCAGCGAACAACAAAAGGCCATCAGCGAACCCTTTGGACGCTAGTCTCAGAGCAAGTAAACCTCCGAGAGACCAACCTGCTATCAACAGCGGACCGCAGGAAGCCCTTGTCCTATAAGCCGCTCCATCCAAATTCAGAACATTTTTAGCTGCTATTTCAGTTTGGATCAATATTTTCTCTGGAGTATCAGCATTACTGTAATCTACAGAAACATGATGAAAATCAGGCAGCAACTCACGAAGCCGATCGAAAACCGCGTCCGGCATACTCCATCCGCACAACCATAAAATGGTGCCGCTTGTCTGCGTCTGAGTTTTAACTGAATCAATATCCAATGCAATCATGGACTCAACACCCCTAGTCGAAGTCCGATGTTGTGGATGCGTGCGACTGCATTGGTCAACTCCTTATCCGTGTGAACGGCTGACAAGGAGAAGCGAATGCGCGCTGTGCCATCAGGAACAGTAGGCGGACGGATGGCAACCGCTAGGACCCCCTCTTCTTCAAGCGCTCCACTGAACCGTAAGGCCGCATCGTTATCGCCTACGATCAAAGGTACAATTGGCGAGTCGCTGGCACCGATGTTAAACCCGGCGTCACAAAGCGAGGACCGAAATAACCTGCTTGCCGCATAAAGCCTTTCTCGACGCCAGTTTTCCTCTTGTACCAAAGCTAACGCCTTTGAAATACCAGCTACGATAGAAGGAGGCAGCGCTGTTGAATATATGAGTGGTCTAGCCTTGTTCACCAGCCATCGAATTAGCGTGCGGCTGCCACAGATATAAGCGCCGTAGACACCGAACGATTTGCTGAATGTTCCCATATGAATATCAACATCATTTTGCAACCCAAGTTCATGGCATAATCCCTCGCCTCGCCCCCCGTATATCCCCCCACTATGTGCCTCATCCACCATAAGCATCGCCCCGTATTCGCGTTTGAGCGAAATGAGTTCATGTAAGCGCGCCTGGTCGCCATCCATGGAGAAAACAGCATCTGTAACAATCAGCTTACGCCGTTTATCACGATACTTAATCAATAGTGTACGCAAATGTTCCATATCGTTATGACGGTACCGAGCATGCTCCGCACGGCTCAATACAATGCCGTCCACAATGCTTGCATGGTTCAACTGATCGCTGAAAACAACATCTCCTCGGCCTATTAGCGCACTAATTACACCAGAATTAGCCATATAGCCATTTGCAAATACTAACGCTGCTTCGCAGTTCTGCCAATCGGCCAGTGACTCTTCAAGACGAACATAAGGCAACCGGTTGCCTGTTACTAGGCGTGAAGCTCCTGAGCCAGCTGCTTCCGTGAGCAGAGCCTCGCGCATCACTTCCATTATGGCAGCATGCTGGGAGAGTCCAAGATAGTCATTGGAGGACAAGTTGAGTAACACTTGTTCTCCGCGCACCGTATAGCCAGGAGATCCCGATACTGAACTACTTGCATGCAAGGAACGCTCCAACGAAGCATCAGACAATAATTCAAGTTCTTTTTCCATCCAGTTCATGATCGACACCGCCTTAAAGTGCATTTAATTCAATCTCAAATCCCAAATCCTCAATAATTTGATGATCAGCCGTTACGTCTTGGCCCGCTGTCGTTAAATAATCACCTACAAATAGTGAATTTGCGGCGAACAGTGACAAAGGCTGCAGTGTACGGAGGTTGACCTCACGACCACCAGCCACGCGGATTTCTTTAGACGGACAAATGAAACGAAATAGAGCTAGTACCTTCAACGCTTTCATAGACGGTGTGCGGCCTGCATGTTCCAGAGGTGTTCCCGGTATCGCATTCAGGAAATTGATCGGAATCGAATCCGCATCTAGTTCGCGAAGTGCATAGGCCATTTCAACAATTTCTTGATTTGTCTCGCCCATGCCGATAATAACACCAGAGCAAGGGGACATGCCGTATGTTTTTACCTTCTCCACGGTTTCAAGACGTTGATCATAGGTATGGGTCGTCGTGATGGATGGGTAATTAGCTCTGCTCGTGTTCAAGTTATGGTTGTAACGATGTACGCCAGCTTCTGCAAGACGTTTCGCTTGATCGTCCTTGAGAATGCCCAGACATGCGCAAATTTTTAGAGGCATTGTATGACGAATTTCTCTAACCGCGTCCACTACTTGATCTAGCTCCTTGTCTGTTGGTCCCTTCCCAGCAGCTACAATGCAATAGGTTCCGGCTTTGCGTGCCATCGCTTCACGTGCGCCTGATAGCAACGTGTCTTTATCTAGCAGGGTGTATTTCTTAACCGGTGCCGTGGAAATGATCGATTGTGAGCAGTAGCCGCAGTCCTCAGGGCATAAGCCGCTTTTGGCATTGATGATCATATTCAGCTTCACTTTTTTACCGTAATAATGTTTCCTCACCTTAAACGCAGCCTGCATGAGTAGCAGTATCTCATCGTTGTCCGCTTCCAGCACAGCAAGCCCTTCCTCTATTGTTAAACATTCTCCCTGCAATGCTTTTTGGGATAGCGATTGCCACTCCATCTCCGATGCAACTGTTTCCATCTCAATCATCCTCCCATATATTGAACTGCAAATGCCTCTCTGATAGGCGTGAATTGTATTGTGTTTCGTACGGTATGTATCAACGTCTCTGAAGTCGCTTCGGCGTACAAATGTGGAAACCGGCCGAGTACCTTAAGGTTGCTGTATTGTTCAATTAGTTGTGCATTCGTAGTAACACTCGGATCGTCATTCAGCTCTGTTAGTTCTCCTTCATTTAAAACGACGCCAACAATTGGGACGCCGCGATTCTGAAGGAATGATGCAGTCAGAAGTGTGTGGTTAATGGTTCCGAGGCCAGAACGGGCTACAATTAGAGCAGGTATCCCAAGCTCCGAGATGAAATCCACCATGAGGGCGTCTTCGGTCAGCGGTACAGCTACGCCGCCCGCGCCTTCGATGAGCAGCACTTCGTATCGTCTAGTGAGCGGTAAGCCAGAGGCGATTATCTCATTCAGCGTAAGGGTCACACCAGCCTGCTTGGCAGCAAGCATGGGCGTAAGCGGAGCTTCAAATGTAAATGGCGCGACTGCCTCTGGCCGCTCATTGATTTCCGTGCTTTTCAGCAGTCGCTCAGCATCGGTAAGTCCACTACCAAGAGGTGCACCAGACTGAATCGGCTTCCAGACACCGGCATTCAGCCCTTCAGCGCGGAGCATAGCGGTAATGGCTGCCGTTACAACAGTCTTCCCTACACCTGTGTCCGTACCTGTCACAAATAATCCGCGTACCTGTCCACAGTTCACTTTGTTCATCACATTTAACCACCTTCGGTGACTTGGCGTATCGATTCCGTCAATATATTTATCATGGCATCCAACTCAGCTTCACTACTGGCAAGCGGAGGGATGAAGACAATCACATTCCCGAGTGGTCTTGTTAGCATGCCAAGTTCTCTGGCCCGCTGACTCGTACGAACGCCGATTCGATCTGACCAATCGTATGGCTCTCGTGTAACCTTATCCCGCACAAGTTCTATTCCGATCATCAGTCCCTTTTGTCGGATTTCACCGACGTGCGGGCGGTCTTTAAGCGCTGCGAGCTTATGCTCGACAAATGATGCCTTTGCTCTTACTCCTTCGACCATGTTGCGCTCTTCAAACAGCTTCAAGCTAGCCAAAGCAACGGCACAACCAAGCGGGTTCCCTGTGTAAGAATGACCGTGGAAAAATGTTTTCTGCTCTTGGTAATCAGCATAAAACGCCTCGTACACCTCGTCAGTCGCAAGCGTCGCTGCCACTGGTAAATAGCCGCCAGTCAACCCTTTCCCAATCACCATCAAATCTGGTGAAACATCTTCGAGTTCACAAGCGAACATAGCGCCCGTTCGACCGAAACCTGTCGCCACCTCGTCAGCTATGAGCAGCACACCATGCTCGCGGCATAGCCTAGCCATCTGACTTAAACAACCCGGAGGCATGAGAATGATGCCACCAGCCCCTTGCACAATCGGCTCCACGATGAGAGCCGCAATCTCATCTGCCCTCGTCTCAAGCAAATTACGCAGTGCAGTTAGCGTAGCTTCCAATGCCTTCGTCTCACCACCCTCATGGCGATAAGCGTAGGGATAAGGAATAACGTGCGAAGAAAATAACATGGGGCGGAACACGTCATGATACAAAGGAATTGCACCAACACTCACCGCGCCAATTGTATCTCCATGGTACGCTTGATTCATCGTGATAAACTTCGTTTTACCTCGTATCCCCTTGTTATGCCAGTATTGAAAAGCCATTTTGATCGCGATCTCAACACCGGTTGCTCCTGAATCTGAGTAAAACACTTTATTTAATCCTTCCGGAGTAATTCCCACCAACTTTTCTGCAAGTTCGATTGCTGGTACATTGGCCATTCCGAGAAGGGTAGAGTGGGCGACACGCCCTAACTGTTCTGTGATCGCCTGATTTAGCTCCGGCACGTTGTGTCCATGTACGTTGAGCCAAACGGATGAGAAACCATCATAATAAGCGCGTCCTTGAACGTCATACAGCATAATGCCTTCGCCACGTTCAATAATGAGCGGATCAGAGTCATTGTAGTCTTTCATTTGAGTAAAAGGATGCCATAAGTGTTCCTTATTCATGGCAGCAAGCCGTTCGTAATCTGTTATCACAAATTATCACCATCCGTTAATTGTCTTTTGATTGTCAACCTAAATGATCATTTCAGGTTCACAATCGGATTTGGTTATTTTAGCAGACCTAGACGCCCCTGTAAAGAGAATTCAAAGGGTTAGATTGAAAAGCGAAGCGGTCGCCTTTGTCCCCGGATTTTCACCGCTCATCAGTATGAATCAACTTTATATGAGTATTAATCATTGGATTGTTGGAAGCGCTGCTATATACTTTCATTGTGAAATCCTACCTACTGAATATTTAATCCAACCAGATTAAGGGGCTGTAGCAATGAGAGAACTGAAGGGCAAACAGGTCATTCTTCAAGATCATGATTTGAAACGCAGGGAAGAGGCCAACCGCCGGTATCTGATGAAACTGACAAATGACAATCTCCTCTTTAACTATAAAGTAGAGGCAGGAAGATATGACGGCAGGGATATTCCAGAAGATGCGCATGGGGGATGGGAGACGCCAGTCTGCCAGATCCGCGGACATTTTCTGGGACACTGGCTGTCTGCGGCAGCGATCCGGTATCATGAGACGGGCGATCTGGAGCTCAAGCTGAAGGCCGACCTCATTCTGGACGAGCTGGCTGAATGCCAGAAGGACAACGGAGGACAATGGGCCGCGCCGATTCCCGAGAAATATCTGCACTGGGTAGCTCAAGGTAAGGCAATCTGGGCGCCGCAATATAACATTCATAAGCTATTTATGGGTCTTGTCGATATGCATCAGTTCACCGGGAGTCAGAAGGCACTTGATATCGCAGACCGTTTCGCCGACTGGTTCGTCGCCTGGAGCAGTACCTTCACCAGGGAGAAGTTCGATGACATTCTGGATATGGAGACAGGCGGTATGCTGGAGGCTTGGGCCGATCTGCTGGAGCTAACCGGGAACGAAAAATACACTGTTTTGCTGGAACGGTATTACCGCAGCAGATTGTTCCGTCCGTTACTAGAAAATAAAGACCCGCTGACCAACATGCACGCCAACACGACCATTCCTGAGGTACTCGGCTGTGCCAGAGCTTACGAGGTCACCGGCGAGCAGCGCTGGATGGATATCGTTACGGCCTACTGGAAATGTGCGGTCACTGAGCGGGGAACACTGGCAACGGGCGGAAATACGGCCGGTGAAGTGTGGATGCCGAAGATGAAGATCAAGGCCCGCCTTGGAGACAAGAATCAGGAGCATTGTACGGTATATAATATGATCCGTCTGGCAGAGTTCCTTTTCCGGCACACTTCAAATCCGGCCTATGCGCAGTATATTGAATATAATATGTACAACGGGATTATGGCGCAGGCCTATTACCAGGAATACCATCTGACCGGCAACAAGCACAGTAATCCGGCAACCGGGCTGCTGACTTACTTCCTGCCGATGAAGGCCGGGCTGCGGAAGGACTGGAGCACGGAGACAGACAGCTTCTTCTGCTGCCATGGAACGATGGTCCAGGCCAATGCGGCGCTGAATAGAGGGATCTATTATCAGGAGCAGGACGAACTATATGTCTGCCAGTATTTCCGCTCGGAGCTGACCACCGAGATCCACGGAGTGAATGTTCGGATTCAGCAATCCCAGGATCATATGAGCGGAAGCATGCTGAACTCCTCGAATACGGCCGGGCAGCAGGAGCTGAATGAGATAACTGCACTTCATGAGAACATGCCGGATTACAGAAAATATGACTTCACCGTCCATACCAGCTCTGCCAGCGAGTTTGCCGTCCATCTGCGGATTCCAGACTGGATCATGTCAGAAGCCGTGATCTATGTGAACGGCGAGCTGCACGGGAAGTCTGCGGATCACTCCGCCTTCTACACGATACTGCGGAACTGGCAGGACGGCGACCGGATCAGCATCATTCTGCCGGTAGGCATCCGGTTCATCCCTCTGCCCGACGACGAGCAGACCGGCGCGTTCCGCTATGGCCCGGAAGTACTGGCCGGCATCACCGAGAACGAACGGATTCTCTACACCCCATTAGCGAATGCAGCCGGTGAGATCATTATGGAGAACGAACGGGAGTGGGGGAGCTGGCGTTACTTCTTCAAGACCACCCGTCAGGACCCGGGCATCCAGCTCAGAAGAATCCGGGATATCGGGTACGAGCCTTATCAGGTGTATTTCCCGGTAAAATCCCCCCACAAAGTGGGGTTTTAGCTTCGATGTCTATTCAGGTACTTTGCGGGGACCCCGGAACATATACATTCTTGTCTATTTAAATAAGCATAGGCGTTATTTAGCAGAATAACCACCTGCATCCTTGCAGGTGGTTATTTTATGTGTAATTTTTTTGAACGATCGGTCGTTAAATTATTGACATTTCATTAGGTTAATCCTTATAATGACATTAATTCAATCGAAGGGGGCCTGAGGGTTATCAAGAAAAAAGAGATTACATCCAGTTACATCATTCAGGCAGCATTTGAGCTTTTTGCTGAATGCGGGATAGAGAAAACGAGTTTGGGTATGATTTCAAAAAAAGTGGGGATCACCAAATCCTCTATTTATTATCATTTTGCTACAAAAGAAGAGCTGATCAGCCGGACCTTTGAGCATATTTTCCGGGATCATCATTTTACAGCGTACTTTGATACGGAATCCGCCAATAAAGACAATTTTGCAGAAATATTACTCAGCGGCGGTCTAAGCATGCTGCCAAGCGGCGGGGAAGAGTATCGTTCCACATTAAGGGTGCTGAGTGAGTTTGCGATGCTGGCTGAACGGGATGAACAATTTAGAGTCCCATTCTTGAGAATCCAAGAAGATTTTGTAACCGGTTTTGTGCAACTTCTGTCCAAGGGCGCTGAATTCGGGCTTATTGCTTCTTCAACCATCGGGGTTAACGCAGCCATTCTTGCCTTGCTTATAGATAATTTGTCCAGATGCAAGATGATGAAGATGGACCTCGAATATGAGCTGATTTGGGAAGAGGCTGTCCGAAGAATGATACTTCGTGAAGATCACCAATAACTTACAGGGGGCAGATACACTTGAAACATATTATTATTACAGGTACATCCAGAGGAATCGGTGAATCCCTGGCTAATCAATTAATCGACCCGTCCCACCATCTGATATGTATATCCAGAACGGCTAACCAAGGACTCATTGAGCGAGCGAAGCAACTGGATTGTCAAATGGATTATTTCCATTATGATTTAACGGATATCAGTGGTATCGATCAGCTTGTCGAAAATATTTTCAGCCGAATAGAGCTTCGTTCCAGCAATGAAGCCATGTATCTGATCAATAATGCCGCCATGCTGACTCCTGTAAGCCCAATAGAAATGCTGGAAACGGAGAAAATAATCGAGAATATCCACTTAAATCTGTTAGCGCCGATGGTAATCACCTCCAACTATCTAAAGCTGACTAAGCATATGAATGTGGACAAAAGAATCCTGAATATCTCCTCAGCTTCTGCGAAATACATCTTACCCTCGCAAAGCTGTTACAGTACTGCAAAAACTGGTTTAGACTCTTTTACAAAGAGTATAGACATAGAGCAGAAGCTGGCTACATATCCGGCCAAAGTCGCGGCGGTGTATCCGGGCATGATCGATACAAGCTTGCAATCGGAAATACGGTCCGTATCCACTGAGCTGTTCCCCTATGTCAATGAATTCATTCAGCTATCTGAAGAAGGGAAGCTGCAATCGCCGGAATACACCGCGTCTAAATTAATTGAAATTCTTGTAAGTGATGATTTCGGAGAGAATGTTATTATTGAGACGATCGGTTAACGTGGAGAGAAAAGAAAAACCACCAGTGAAGGTTCAGAACCTTCACTGGTGGTTTTTTGCGTAAAAATGAACCTCTTGCCGTGAAAAAATATGACAATGGGCAATTCAATTGCCATTTTTTTGCGCATCTGCACGCTGAGTAGAGTATTTCCATTCATCTACTTCACGGGGATCAACACCAAACAAGTGACTGATTAGAAGCGCCAATGTAACATTCGGGAGTACCACACCGTACTCAATATTCTGGTAGTTGCGCAAGGTGCATTTCATGGTGTCATTAATCTGATGTACGATGGATTCTTGGGTATACCCTGCGGCTTTCCGTGCATCCTTTATCCTCAAAATGCAATATCTCCCTCGTATTTTCGGTATGTTTTTATGATAGGGGAGGAGACCCGTTAATTTAACGCTTTATAATACACGTAATATATTGCGTTATGAATTTTTCAGTATATAATAATAGATGTAAACGGGTTAAATAGGAAAATATCCCTTTATATTGACCGCCGTTTGATTCGATCTTAGTATCAACTATACGTATGCTTTTAATCCTATTTTATGGAAGGAGGTGTAATGGTTTGGGATCGGTAAATTCTATCCGGGAAGAACTGCTCGCGTATATGAACAGAAATCAAATGATACATTCCCATTTTGCGGAGTTATCGGGTATCAATTCAGGTACGCTCAGCCGGATTTTAAAAGGCAACCATCCAATCTCTATGGCACAACTTGTTGCAATTACCGCTGGAATGAAGCTGCCGGAAGACTATTTTTTTGAAGACTACATAGAGGAATGCTTCTCTTTTGTAGTCTCCATGCGGCGGATACGGCCGTTTATTTTCCGCTGTGCAGAATTAGATCGCTTAGATTGCATGGAGCAGATCGTCAACATGCTACTGGAGGATTTATCCTATGCGGCCGTGCTTTTTGAATTTGCTGAAATTTTGTATTTGAATAATAGACGCCCTGCAGCCAGGATACTGTATCAAGGGGTGAGCGAAGCCGAGAAGTATCAGCATTCCGAACGATTAGCGTTTTGTCAGTACCGTTTGTTTCGGATTGAAGTAGAAGAACAAGAGGATCTGGAGGAGAAGCTACGTGCAGCTACTCAATTTGAGTTGTATGTAAACCGCTTAGACGCAGCCGATCAGCTTGATGCAATGAAACAGCTAATGCATATTTATGGTCTGGTACACAAGTGGAAGAGAGTAGACGAACTCGCTAAAGAAATGCACCGGATTGCATCCGTTCAATATGAGCTGGAAGGCCGCCGATCTGACACAATAGAAGAAGGGTTGAAGTGTCCCGAACGTCCTTTCTACTATTATATCCTGTACGCTTACTTAGCTAGAGCTACTGCCAGCGAAGAGTGCGGCGATTACAAGCGGGCATTATCCTTTGTAAAATTGTATGCAAATGGTGAACGCTGGGTTCGGGAGAACGATGAGCAATCCAGGCAGATCATTGCACAATTTTCAAAATGGGCTGTTGCTAACACCTATCTGTACCGGTTAATGTCTGGAGAATTGGATGTAATAGATGAGTACGCTAATTATATAGCGCTTCAGGAGAATGAAATATTTATTGCAGTGCGTTATATCGTTCAAGCGGCGAATGTATTTAAGCTTAATGTCGATAGCATCTTGGAGCGGTTCGCGCCATACATACCTTATGAAACCAGCAAGACAGAGTTTGGCGAATACAAGCAGACCATTCTAAAAGAGAGCTATGCGCAATTCCTCATTGACCTTGCAATATATCATTTCAATCAAAGAAAGAGTAATGAGAACGCTTTAAACACCGTACTGAAAAGCTTGGAAATATCAATTACGATCAACAGCAGTAAAAATATGATTGCTTGTATGGCTCTTTTCGAGGAATATAGGGATTTCGCGGATCAAGAACTGCTGGAAAGATTTAAAAAACTATCAAGTGAGGTGTATCAGCTCCATGCGAAAAAAGATCTTATTCTTCTTGACGCTCTGTAGTGTTTCGATTGTCATTTCTACGACGTTAACCTTGGTGACTACGATGGGGCATGGCTGGGGGACATAATCATTCATTGAAAATATACAGGGGTGCTCCTGACGTTTCGGGGGCGCCTATTTTTGTGCCATTAAACAGACATCCTATTATCTGTCATAAAATCCTAAGATAGCATAAAGGGAGGATTCTATGGTGAACAGAAATATGCTCGTGCAAGTCCAGATTGAACGTGCCCGGAACCGGCTTCACATCCTGGCGGAGAAACATCATGATCTTCAGCATCCTGCGGTCCTTAAGCAATCCATGGTATTGGATGAATTGATTAACCAGTATAATATGAGAGGAGAGCAGCAAAGATTAATAGAGAGCAGGAAATCACTTGAGAACAAGCATACTTTATATTGAAGATAATGAGAAAATCGGCACTTGGGTCAAAGAGGAGCTGGAGCAGCGGGGATATACGGTACAGTGGCTGTTGTCCGGTGAGGGAGCAGAGACTGAGGTCGCGCAGTATGATGTCGTTATTCTGGATATCATGTTACCGGGCTTAGATGGATTCACTATAGGCAAACGCTTGAAAAAGGCGGCGCCTGCTGTGCCTATTCTACTCTTAACGGCCCGAACCTCAATAGATGATAAGGTAGAAGGCCTACAATTTGCCGACGACTATTTAACGAAGCCCTTCCATACGGATGAACTCGTGGCAAGACTGGAAGTATTAATCCGCCGAAGCGCTGGAATTCCTTCCGAACGTATTTCATTAGGAGAAGATATTGAAGTAGATCAGCATGTCCAGATGGTATACGACAAACGCACGGGAGAAGAAATTATCCTGACCGGGAAGCAGCATCAGATCCTGATGTATTTCTTACGCCACCCTAATCAAGTCCTGACCAAAGAACAGATCTATGAAGCCATTTGGGGAGAAGTATATATCACCGGCGATAAAACATTATTGGTACATATTCACCGGCTGCGCCAGAAGCTTGAACGGCATCCGGACTCGGCGGAGATTATTGAAACATTAAAGGGAATAGGTTACCGGGTGAAGCTATGAGACAGAACCGGTCCTTATTCCGCCGTTTTCTTAAAGTGCATTTTCTGTTTATCTTCCTCCCTCCCATGGTGCTTATTTTCATCTCAGCATTCTTTGGGACTACTGCCCATGGGACTAAGGTCAACACGTTGAATCTGTTTTACGTCACGCTGCTGTTGTTTGGTTTCATTATAGTCGCCTTCGTTGTTATCTCATGGCTGTTCTTCTTGAGGCTTCGCAGACGTCTTACCCGCTTACAGGAGGTGATGTCCTTCTCAGCGAATCACCATTCATTCCCCGAACCCGTCCTGGTTCAAAGGGATCGTATGGATGAGATAGACCAGCTGGGAGACTCCTTTAACTGGATGATCCAGCAGCTTCAAGACAGCCGCAAGCGGGAAGCGGAAGAGGAGCTTTTACGGCATCGGCTCATTGCGAATTTATCTCACGATTTACGGACGCCACTTACCATTTTGAGAGGACATGTCACCAAGTTAAATAAAGAACCCATCAGCCTGGAGGGGCAACACTCCTTGACTGAGATCAACCATACCATTACAAGAGTCGGGGATTTAATGGACGATCTGCTCTCGTATACGCTGCTTACAGCAGGGAAATATCCCTTTGAGCCTGCCCCCACAGATATGGTCCGTTTAGTAAGAGCCTCTGTTGCGGCGTGGTATCCGGTATTTGAAGACAACGGAATTCAGCTCGAGGTGGACCTGCCATCAGAGAAGACCTTTTATTGGAGAATAGATCCTAAGTGGATGACACGGGTGCTGGATAATGTATTTCAGAATATTCTACGCCATGCCGCAGAGGGGAGATATGCTAACATTGTGGCGGATGTGGAACAAGAACGGATCATTGTGGCCGACAGAGGCCCGGGGATGGATAACTCCTCGTATGAGCATGGGGCGGGGATAGGCTTATCGACTGCAATGTATATGTTGAACCAGATGAAGCTGAATGCTGACTTCACCTCCAATGGGAATGGCACGAGCGTAACGATTGGCAGAGCTTAACCTAAAGTTAACCCGGAAGTAAACAGGCGGATCACCGGGATGTAACTTTGCTTCGATATCATTAGAGCCATAACAGAAAGGAAGTGTTATGGTTGCTTACGATTCATAATCTGGTCAAACATCGCGGAGCAGAGGTCATCTTATCGGGGATCAGCTTTAGGGCGAGACCTGGCAGGATCACAGGCTTTCTGGGTCCAAATGGCGCAGGTAAAAGCTCTACCCTCCGTATCCTGCTCGGTCTCGACCGGGCCACCTCCGGCAGTGCGCTCATTCATGGCAAGCCATACGCAGAATTAGATCATCCCCTGGCTACAGTAGGTGCAGCACTGGATGGCTCCGGCGCTCACCCTATGCGGACAGGACGGGCACATTTGCGCTGGATTGCACGCGCCGCAGGCTTACCCCGCTCACGGGTCGAGGAAGTTCTGGAACTAACAGGTCTGTCTGACGCCGCCGGCAAAAGAGTCCGGAATTATTCCCTGGGGATGGGGAAAAGACTTGGCATGGCAGCAGCCCTGCTTGGCGATCCGCAGCTGCTGGTGTTGGATGAACCTGTCAACGGGCTCGACCCCGAAGGAATCCGCTGGATTCGGACCTTCTTACGGGAACGTGCTGCTTCTGGAAAAACCGTATTACTCTCCAGTCACCTCATGGGGGAGCTAGCCGAGACGGTTGACGATGTGGTGATTATTAAGCAGGGAACCATCGTTGCAGACGGAATCTTGGACGAGGTTATAGGCCGCCATTCCTCGCTGGAAGAAGCTTTTTTCGCCCTGACTGCGAAGCAGGCAGGTGACGGTGCATGAGAGCATTCCACGCGGAGCTGTCGAAATTATTCTCCCTGCCGGGCATTTGGCTCGCTTGTCTGATTGGAGCACTCGCCCCGGCGGTCATTGCAGCCTTGGACGCTATAGCCGAGAAAGAGGCGATTATAGCTGGAATTAGCACACGGCTGCCCGAAATGGGCTATAGCGGATTAGGTCTTGGTGTTCAAGGTGTCATTATTCTTGGCGTGCTTGCGGTCAGCAGTGAATATGTGACAGAAGGCAGTGAGGCGGGTGGAGGACAACAGATAACCACAAGCCTAGCGGCGGTTCCATCCAGGCTTCATT
Organism: Paenibacillus rhizoplanae; assembly: GCF_042684125.1. Lineage (NCBI taxonomy): Bacteria > Bacillati > Bacillota > Bacilli > Caryophanales > Paenibacillaceae > Paenibacillus > Paenibacillus rhizoplanae. The sequence goes on from NZ_JBHUKY010000078.1 coordinate 266,044, forward strand.
TCCTGCTGGCCAAAGCAGGTGCAGTGACAGTGATCAGCCTGCTGCTTAGTATGGTGGCCATTCTAACCACGGTGGCAGCAACGCAGCTCATTCTTGGGGACTATACCCCTGAATTTGAAAGGTCCAGACTGATCGGTGCAGTGTGTTACTGGACATTCACGGCACTATTCGCCCTTGCGTTGACTTTGCTGACTAAGAATGGCATCATCCCGCTTGCAGTACTCCTAATTAATTCATCTCTTGTCTCCTTCAGTGTCTTGCTGTACAACGTTACCAAGCTTGCGTTGTACTTACCGGACCGGGCTGGCTTTGAGATGTTCATGTTTACGGGCAGCGGGGTTCACACCCCGGGGACAAGCTCCTTATTCGTTCAATATCACACTCCGTTCACTGGCGGCTTAATCATGTTTGCCTGGGTAGCCGTGCTGCTCATGCTTGCAGTCCTTATGTTCCATAGGAGGGATGTTGCAGCATGAGTATCTCTTCCGGCAGGAAGATTACACGAATCTTTGGTGCTGAACTGGATAAATTAGTTACCCTACCGATGATAAGACTCACTCTTACGGTTACATTCATTCTTAACTTCGTGATAGCCGCAGCATATACTTCGGTTGCTCTGCAAGGGGCAGCAGGAACGCAAAGTATTCTGGATACTGGACTTGCCTCTATGGGCTATCTTCAGGCAGGGTTCATTATTCTGGGGATCTTAGCGGCTTGCTCCGAGTATACGGGCGGACAGATCCGAACGACTCTAACTGTGATGCCCTGGCGAGGTGTTCAGTTATCCGCGAAGATGCTGGCACTAGCGATGATTACCATTCCTGCAGCGTTTATTAGTGCCGCATCAGGTGTGCTATATGCTTTTATCATGCTTGAAGGCAAAGCACTAATGACCGAAATAGACACAGTGATACTGACCTTAGCAGGTGCAACAGGCTATCTTACCTTAACCGCACTGCTTAGTGCGGCGGTAGGTGCTATATTACGACGAACTACCCCTGCTGTAGTGGTGCTGCTCAGTTATTATTTCATTGTCAGTCCATTGTCGAGAGATTGGCTGCCTGAATTTTTTCCGGATAAGGCTGGGCAGATTATGTATATGCGGCATTCCTCTAGTGAGCTGAACGTTCTTCCCCCTTTGCAGGGGGCGGCTATTTTAATGAGCTGGACACTGGTCCTTTGGGCCACAGCGGTTGCCTGTTACCGTAACCGGGATGCCTAAGAACAGACTAATGATTGAATGGCAAGGCCGCTGGACTTAGGGACGCTAAGTATATTAACATTAATTGGCATCCTTTTTAAATAATCTATTTAAAAATCTAAGGAGTGAAACGAATGTCAGTTGATGTTAATCTTATTTTTAATGGGAATGCTCGTGAAGCCGTTGAGTTTTACGCAGAGGTTTTTGGGATAGAAAAAAACCATTTTATGACCTTTGGAGAATTCCCCCCTCATCCAGACTATCCGCTTCCTGAAGAAACCAAAAATTTAGTTATGCTCTCAAGACTTAATATTGATGGAAGCAATGTAATGTTCTCTGATGTTTATCCAGGTTCGCCATTTATTGCCGGAAATAATATAAGCCTTTCCTTAGTTAATGCTGACATGGATAGAATTAAAGCTGCATTCGATAAACTTAAAGTAGGCGGCACTGTAGTCATGGAGCTTCAAGAAACCTTTTGGTCCAAATTATACGGTGGCTTAATAGATAAATTCGGGATTACTTGGCAGTTTAGTTACGATGATGGTTCCATGAACATGTAATTTTAAATATACACGGAACAAATATTAAAGGATATAGAACTTTTCTTAGTTGAGCATTTTGCATTAATCTAAGCCCTTGTTACACAAAGGTTTTTCGAGTATAAAAAAGGACTTCACCCCAACTTGGAGAAGTTTTTTGGTAACGACACCAAAA
>NZ_JBHUKY010000079.1:0-50759 GCF_042684125.1 Paenibacillus rhizoplanae
AAGCCTCTCTTTTGTGGTTTCATGATGATTCCTCCAAGTTAGGTCTTACCTGTTATTACCCGATTTCAGGATAGTTAGAGAGATAATCAACCGTAGAAAAAAAAGACTGGGCGTTAGCCCAGCAGTCTCTGCACTCGACCCAGCACCTCTCCGATCCGCTCTGTAATAATCAGATCTGCCTGATCGTCATACGGGGTAGGCTCGCCGTTAAGCAGCACAGTATGCCGCCCCCTGAAGTAAGTAACCAGGCTCGCGGCAGGCTGAACGGTAAGCGAGGTACCGCCAATGATCAGCAGATCCGCCGCTGTAATGGCATCCACAGCTTCAATTAGCACTTCATGATCGAGCGCTTCCTCATAGAGCACCACATCCGGCTTGATGATGCCCCCGCAGTCCTCACAGCGCGGTACAGAGCCTTCCTGCTCCAGCCATTCCTCCAGGCCGTAATAGCGCTGGCACCCCATACAGTGATTGCGGTGGATAGAGCCGTGCAGCTCCAGTACCCGGCGGCTACCGGCAATCTGATGAAGACCGTCGATATTTTGCGTAATGACCGCCTTCAGCTTGCCGCTCTCTTCCAGCTCCGCAAGCAGACGGTGGGCCCCGTTCGGCTTCGCTCCGGGATGAATCATCTTACTGCGGTAGAAATCAAAAAAAATGTCCGGCGAGGACATAAAAAAGCTGCGGCTGAGCATGACCTCAGGCGGATAAGGAGAGTTGTGCTGTGTCTGGTACAGACCGGCTGCCGAACGGAAGTCCGGGATACCGCTCTCCGTCGATGTTCCGGCACCGCCGAAAAAGACGATATTATTGCTTTTTTGAATCCAGGAAGCCAGTAGCTGTAATTGTTCCATGATCTACACCTGTCCTCTCTGTACCTCATTCGTAATGCATTCAGATCGTTAAGCGGAGCGCCGGATAGCCGGATACCACAATATCCGCATCCAGCAAATGGTCTGCCCTTCCGTCCAGTGAGATCCCGACCGCAAGTCGCAGTCCCGCCCCCCGGCCCAGCTGCATATCTGCATTGCTGTCACCGATAATCACTGTGTCTTCGGGCCGCAACTCCAGCTCCTGGCAGGCCTTCTCGGCCATCTCCGGTGCAGGCTTGCCGTACTTCACCCGGTCGCGGGTAACCACCGCCCCGAAGTAGCCGGAGATGCCAAGCCATTCCAGATGCTCACGGGTGGCGGACAGATTGTCAGAGGTTACAACGCCAAGCTTCAGCGAGGCTGCGGCACACTGCTCCAGGAATGGCAGCAGTCCCGGCATTGGCACTGCGGTACGGCGGCGGCGAAGCTCATTCATGGCCTCCTTGGAGATGGCATTCACGCGCGTCACCGCTTCATTCCAGGGGACACCCGCTGTATAGAGCTGCCAGGCCAGAATCCCGGTGGATTCCTCAGCCGTTGCCATGGACAGCGGACCGGCGGGATCATATCCGGTAATTCGTCCGGAGGCATCATGCGTAGTCCCCAGCACCGTGGCCAGGTCCGCTCCCGTTACGGGTCTGCTGCCAATCAGAGTCAGCTGGCTGCCCAGCCCTTCAAGCACCAGTTCAGCCCAACTGCCCCAGGTGGCCAGGAGATCCAGCAGCGTACCGTCCTTATCGAACAGGATGCCGCTTACGGGAACAGTGAGTTCATTGATGTGCAATACAGGCATTCAAGCACTCCTTCCGCATAAGTTATATTACTTCAGGTATTAGATGTTCATTTGCTCTGGCGCAGATTCCCCAGCCAGTCCAGCATCGCCCGGACGGTCCGTGTCTGCTGTTCTTCTTCGCTAATCGTAGCGATCCCGTCACCCTTTTGCACGCCATAGCTGCCGAATTGGGCATGGTTACCGCCTTCAACCGACACATATACGGTATTGCCCGGCAAATAGGAACGCCCTTGGTTATAGCTCTTCTGGTCTACGACTTCATCCTGCGTGCCAAGCACAGACAAGACGGACAGCGTCGTGTCCTTCAGGCTGCCTTTCTCATCGGGATACGAGGCCAGAAAAAAAACGCCTTCCAGCTGGCCGGCATGATCCGCAGCGAAGCGTGAAGCCATTACGCCGCCGAGCGAATGTCCGCCCAGGACGAAGGACTGCTTCGGATGCACACGGATAATCTCTTCGGCGGCATCCCCTTTGATTACAGCCAGATTGAGCGGCATTCTGGCAATGTAGAACGGGTGACCGGCAGCGGCAACTTTACGGGCCAGCGGCGCATATGCTTCCGCCTTGACCAATGCGCCCGGATAGAAGATTACGGCGGTGCCGAGCACCACCGAGGGGTCGAACGAGATCCAGTTGTCATTCTGCTCGACAGTGACGCCCCCGGCAGAGAGCAGAGCGGTTTCAGCCCGGGCCTCCGGCTTATACGGGGTAAGATACCTCCATATAAACACCCCCGCCACCAGCAGAATCAATACTACTCCAATAAGCACACGGCGTCTGATTATATTCTTTTTCATTAGTGTTCACTCCCGGTTCCTGCATACTGAAAATTATAAGGGAATCGGCGAATTCAAACAACCTTCAAGACTTCGCCACATCTGGCCCTATCCATTTCCAATGATAGCGTTTACTATTGTGATGTATTTCACAATTTATTGTCCGGAAATCATGTATTTTAAAATTAAAGTATTAACCCCCCTCAAACCTAATTTCATTGGAGGTTACGTCATGACCCGGGAAAGCTCGCTTGACACGCGCGGAGAGACTTTTTTTCTCAATCTGCGCTTCATGCTTATTGTAACTGTCTTTGCGGCCAATGCGATCGAACCCCTGATTCAAGAAATGAGCGGACTTCACATTCTTTACCAGTGGATCTTCAGTTTTCATATGCCGCTGTTTGTGCTGGTGACCGGATACTTTGCCCGTTCAAGCTTACATGGAGCGCCAGGACGCAAAGTCCTGCTGCAGATTGCCCTGCAATATGTTATTTTTCAGAGCCTATACTCCCTACTTGACGCCTCCCTGTTTCATGTGAATAATATACAGCATTCCTTCTTCGCTCCTTATCTGCTGCTATGGTTCCTGGCCAGCCACATCTGCTGGCGCCTGCTGATGCTGGGCATGAGCCGCTGGACCCGCAGCGCCCAACTGGCCTTCGCCGTTACCGCAGGGGTGGCCGTAGGTTATCTGCAACTGGACGGGATCTGGTTCAGCATCAGCCGCACCTTTGTATATCTGCCCTTTTTTGTGATTGGGTACCATTTCTCCTTCGGGGCTTTCGTGAAGCTATATCAGCGGTATGTCAAAAGCATTGCCGCCGCCGCTTCGCTCCTGCTGCTCGTTGCTATCGGTCTGCTTGGCGCTGATCTTCCCATGGGCTGGCTATATGGCAGTATGACCTATATGCAGCTTGGCGCCCATGAATGGTACGCGGGTCTGTTCCGGCTGGCGGTCTATGGCCTGCAATTCATCGCTTCCCTGGCATTTCTGGGCCTGGTGCCTTATGGATTAAGCCGCATGACCGGTCTGGGACGCCGGACCCTCTATGTTTTTCTGCTGCATGGGTTTGTCGTCCGCACGGCGGTGATTTCCGGCCTGTATGGGTATATCGGCAATCCTGCCGGAGCAGCGCTGCTGCTCGCCGGTGCAGTAGGATGTACGGTGCTGCTCGCCCAGCCTGCGGTCAAACGTCTGCTGAACCCGCTCGTGGAGCCGTCGGTAAATTGGATGATCTCCCTGCGGCGCGCCGCCATCAGACGCTCTCTATAGAATAGAATTGCTCGGACTATATCAATTGGCTGAAGTCTATCCCTTACGGAATAGGCTTCTTTCTGTATATTAGCCCAGACTTTACATGTGTTACTCCCCGACAAACTTCACATTGTCCGGTAGAAAAAAGAGTTTTTTTGTGATAGACTCTCTATTAACGTTCTTAACCAATCACCGCAGGGTACGTATATTCCGGGATTGCAATGCGTTAATGCGGCACTATATTCGCTTCACCAATACTGTTAGGGGGAAAAGTCATCATGGCAAACAAGAAAATGCGATCAGATATGATCAAAAAAGGCTTCGACCGCGCTCCTCACCGCAGCCTTCTGCGGGCAGCAGGCGTTAAAGAAGAGGATTTCGGCAAACCGTTCATCGCGGTCTGCAATTCCTATATCGATATTGTACCGGGTCATGTGCATCTTCAGGAATTCGGCAAGATCGTGAAGGAAGCCATCCGTGAAGCCGGCGGGGTTCCGTTTGAATTCAATACGATCGGCGTAGATGACGGTATTGCCATGGGTCATATCGGTATGCGTTATTCGCTGCCAAGCCGCGAGATCATTGCCGACTCTCTGGAAACGGTAGTATCCGCGCACTGGTTCGACGGTATGGTGTGCATTCCCAACTGTGATAAAATCACCCCGGGCATGATGATGGGCGCGCTGCGCGTCAACATCCCGACCATCTTCGTCAGCGGCGGGCCGATGAAGGCCGGCGTAGACAGCAAAGGCAAGAAGCTCTCCCTCACTTCGGTATTTGAAGGCGTTGGCGCCCATCAGGTCGGCAAGATCAATGACGCTGAGCTGCTTGAACTGGAACAATTCGGCTGTCCTACCTGCGGATCATGCTCCGGCATGTTCACTGCCAACTCCATGAACTGTCTGGCCGAAGCTATGGGCCTTGCGCTTCCGGGCAACGGCACGATCCTGGCCGTAGCCGAAGAACGCAGAGACTTCGTCCGCAAATCAGCAACCCAGCTTATGGAGCTGATCAAGCTGGACCTGAAGCCGCGTGATATCGTAACCCAGGAATCGCTGGACAATGCCTTCGCACTTGATATGGCTATGGGCGGTTCGACCAATACCGTACTGCATACCCTGGCACTGGCTCAGGAAGCCGAAATCGATTATCCGCTGGAACGCATCAACGAAGTTGCCAACCGGGTTCCTTACCTGGCCAAGCTGGCTCCGGCCTCCGATATCTTCATCGAAGATGTAGACCGGGCGGGCGGCGTAAGCGCTGTGCTGAACGAATTACTGAAGAAGCCGGGCGCCATCTTCGGCGACTGCATGACCGTAACCGGCAAGACTCTGGCCGAGAATGTCACCGGTCATGAGATTCAGGATACGTCAGTTATTCATACAATAGACAACCCTTATTCCCCAGTAGGCGGATTGGCTGTACTCTACGGCAATCTGGCTCCTGAAGGCTCCATCATCAAGGTTGGTGCCGTAGACGCTTCCGTTGGCGGCTACCACAAAGGACCTGCCATCTGCTTCGACTCCCAGGAGCAGGCGCTGGAAGGCATCGCGAACGGCAAGGTCAAAGAAGGCCATGTCGTTGTGATCCGGTATGAAGGTCCGAAGGGCGGACCGGGTATGCCGGAAATGCTGGCTCCGACTTCGCAGATCGTCGGTATGGGTCTTGGCGCCAAGGTCGGTCTGATCACTGACGGCCGGTTCTCCGGTGCGTCCCGCGGCATCAGCATCGGCCACATCTCGCCGGAGGCGGCTGAGGGCGGACCGATTGCTTTTGTTGAGGATGGCGACATCATTGAGCTGGATCTGATCAACCGCAAGATCGAGCTGCTGGTTGACGAGGAAGTGCTGGCGGTCCGCCGTCAGGGCTGGAAAGAATTCGAGCCGAAGGTGAAGACCGGTTATCTGGCCCGTTACTCCAAGCTGGTTACCAATGCAAGCAAGGGCGGCGTGCTGAAGATCTAATCGTTAGAGCCGCAGTTTCAGCCCGATCCTGAGCGGGAGAGATAAGTAGTGAGTGTAACAGCAGTTCCAGCCGCGAATGCGGCTGGGGCTGCTGTTTTTTGTTGCAGAAATTACAACCTTAGGCTCAAGTGGAGCGGGCATTTGGAGGGAATGTTGTATGAATTACAGCAATGATCACGCTAAGAAGTGAAATGGTAGAGGAATACTGCCTTTTGTGCAACAATGGCGAGTTGGTGCCTCTTTAGGGAGGAGAATGTTGCATAATGTGCAGGAACCTAGGTGGGATTTTCCCGTGTCCAAACTAAAAAACCGCCAGCCATATAGGCCAGCGGAGATCTGTAAAAATATAAGTGCAGTAAACTGCTTATGCTTCGTCTTCAATGAACCACCGTTGCTCCAGGCAGCTCAGCTTCAAGCGTCAGTTCCTCTTCGTGTACCCGCTCTACATGCTTCTGTGGCCGCCGCTGGTTCATCTGATTCAGCAGCTGCGACACGGGCATCAGCATCATCTTGGGCACCAGCACCTCACTGCGCACCTTGAGCCTCGCCCCGCCTGAGGGGTGGATGACGCTCAGCAGAACACTGAGATAGAATTTGGTCGAGCGGGCGAACAGGCCACTGGGCAGATCCACCACCATGAAGCCGAATTTCTCCGGCCCGCGGTTAATCATGCTCACGCCGTAGAGCGCCTTGGCTTCGGCCAGCTCGATATCACCAGCAATATGGACTGCAAGCAGCGGCAGGTCCTTCTCCATCCGGCGGATCATGCGGATCGCCAGCTGTGCCGGAGAACGGGAATGAACCCCAAGCTCGAACAATTGCCTGTTGTCAATGTGCAGCTCAATGACCTTGTCGTCTTTGCTCAAGGTCTCGCCGTTGTCCATCAGCACCGTATTGCCCTGATACTTACGCAGACGGTAATGAAGGAACGGATCGGCAGGCGTGATCGTCTTGAGCTGGAACACTAGCTGGAAGAGCTTCTCCCACGCCAGCCACAATCCGACAAGCAGCCGCTTGCCGAAGGATAGATGCGTGATCGGGGAGCGCTGCACCGCCTTGATCATCTCGTCAATCCGGACGCTGCGCAGTCCGCGCTGCTCGGCTTCGGCGAGCATCCGCTCCAGCGCAATCAGCATATGCTCCGGTGCATTCGGATCGGCACCCATCGTCGTACCGCAGTCATGCAGCAGCAGCACCTCACCCGGACCGAGCTTCGCAATGAGCTTCTCGGTCAGCTTTTCCGCTCCCAGCTTCTCCTTCCAGTCGCCGAACATCGCCGACCACAGCACGATCTGCACCTGACGGCGCTTGGAGAAGTCGAACAGGTTCACGATTCCCCAAGGGGGCCGGTAATAGGTGCTGCGTTCGCCGGTAATGGAGAAGATAATCTCGCCCGTCCGGTCAATCTGCTTCCTCACCGTGGCGGGACGCATCAGCCAGTTCGTCTTGTGCACATAATTATGAATCCCGATCAAATGCCCTTCATCATGCATCCGCTTGATAATCTCAGGATACTGCTCCGCGTGCGAGCCAACGACAAAGAATGTCGCCTTCGCATTATAACGCTTAAGCAAATCCAACAGCAGCGGTGTATAATGCGGGTCTGGCCCGTCATCGAAGGTCAGGCCGTAATCCGTACGCCCAATTCCTTTGCGGAAGACACGATAACCAAATAAACGGCTGATCATACCGGGAATAAAAGCATAAAAGGTAGAGATATAAAATAGCCAGAGCAGCAAAGTCTGCATGTACAATCACCGCTTTTCCAGAGTTGACTTTGGCTCGCCTTACGTCTGTTAAGAGATAGAAGTGATACGGCCAAGTAGAGTAAGTAGAAGCGACAGCTTAAAAAAAACATTACCTCCTATTTTAACACAGCTGCCAAAGAAATAGACGTTTTTTATTAAAATCGTGTACAATGAGTTGAAGTGCCGGTTACAAATTTATCTTCATAAAGGGGTCGTTTAAATCTATGCTGCCGCTGTACAAAAAATATTGGCGCACCTTTTTCGACATTGGACTGCTTGTTCTAACCGTATATTTAGTGATGCTCGGCTTCAGCAAATTGTACCAGCTGGCTGCGCCGGTGTTCCTGTCCTTTTTTGTATTTCTGCTGATTGAGCCGCTGGCCCGCTTCCTGAACCGCAAGGGAATGGCCAAGCCCTTCGCCTCCGCGATCTCCGTGGTCCTCTTCCTGGTCATCCTGCTGGGCGTGCTGTTCGGTGCCGGACTTCTAATTACGACCCAGGCGATTCACCTCCAGAATAATCTGCCCAAATATACATACGTAGTCCAGCAGCATTTCGCAGAAACTACGACCTATCTTCAGCACAAAATCGATTCGCTTCCATCCGATATGACGGATAAGCTGAACGGTTATTTCACGGATGCCACCAATATTCTCTCGAAGTGGATGGTTGCCTTCTTCAAATATATGGTCGGAGTGCTTGGCTCTTTCTCTTCCTTTATGGCTAATTTCGGGGTTGCGATCATTCTCGCCTTTTTCCTCAGCATGGAGATTAAGGACTGGCGCAGAATTGCCCACGAGAAGCTGCCGAAGACGTTCAAGACGGCCTATGCGTTCCTGCAAGGCAATGTATTCAAGGCTATCGGTTCTTATATCAAAGCACAGATGATCCTGATCAGCATCACCTTCGTCATTATTCTCGCGGGTCTGCTGATTCTCCAGACGGGCAATGTGCTCACCATAGCGCTGGTCTGCGCCGTGGTCGATCTGCTGCCGCTCCTCGGCGTACCTGCGGTGCTGATCCCTTGGATCATCTATCTGTTCATTGTCGGCAATACGTCACTGGCTATCGGGCTCATCGTTCTGCTGGCGGTGGTAATGGTGGTTAGACAGCTGCTGGAGCCCAAAATCACAGGGAATTCAATCGGTGTCTCCTCCGCCTTCCTGATGCTCTCCTTCGTGATTCTGTCCTCCTCCCTGTTCGGGATAGCAGGACTCATTCTGTCGCCGATTCTGCTGATTCTGCTCAAGGAGCTGCTCCAGCAGGGATATCTCCAGCAGTGGATCTATCTGCCGCAGGAGGAGTTCGTCGTCTCGCCCTTCGCGGCCTCGGGAACCTCTACAGAAGGCGCTCCCGTAAGCAGCAGTCCGGCAGGGAATGCCGAGTCTAATACAGAGCCTGCCGGTCCAGGCCCTCAGGCCCCAGTTGATCCGCCTTCCAGCCCCGACAACAGCTCGAACACCTGACCGAACAGGCGGGTGGCGGCCTGCGGACTGTCTGGAGCCACATTCTCTATCGCCACAGACACCGCATATTTCGGCTGGTCAACCGGACCATAGCCGATGAACCATTGATTATTGCGCGGCGTGCCATGCACCAGCGTCTGGGCCGTGCCTGATTTGCCGGCGAGCGGCCAAGCGGAAGGCTTCAGCATCCGGCCTGTGCCCTCTGTGACTACGCTGCGCATCATGCCCAGCAGCACACGGGCAGTGGCCGGAGCGATCCGGCCCTCCGGGGCTGGCGCCAGATGTCCCGGAAGCTCCTTAAGCGTCTGTCCATTGGCAAAAGCAACCCGCTCCAGTATCCGCGGCGCTCTCACCTCGCCACCATGCAGCAGCGTGACGACCAGATTAGCCGCCTGCAGCGGAGTGATCCGCACATCGCGCTGGCCGATCGCCGTCTGAACTCTCGCCCCGCCGTCATCGGGCAGGAGCGTGGTGAAGATGGTCCCCGGCTGCTCCCCGGCAAGCGGCCGGAGCAGTGGCAGACCGAGCGTGTTCTCCGCCTGCCACCCGATGCTCCGGCCCAGTCCCAGGGCAAGCGCGGTAGCTTGGAGTTTCACACCGCTCAGCCGCTCGGCCAGTGTAGCAAATACAGTATTACAGGACACGGCGAACCCTTGCTTAAGCGTAAGGGCGCCGTGTCCTTTGCCGTGGGGACATGACAATCCGTATTTCCCATATGCTCCTGCACAGAAGAAGGGCTCCTCCGGTGTGGTCAGCCCGGCTTCAAGTGCGGCAGCGGCCGTAACAATTTTGAAGATGGAGCCCGGGGCGGCCGCTTGAAGAGCACGGTTGTTCCATTCCCCGCCTTGAGGTGAGACCTGCTGCGGATTGTAGAACGGCAAGGAGACCATCGCTGCGATATCACCGCTCCGGCTGTCCATGACCACAATCGCCCCTTCCTTCACCCCTGCTTCCGCCGCCAGCTTCTCAATGCTCTCCTGAAGCTTCAGATCAATTGTGGTATGTAGAGACAGCGGATAATAGGGGTTGCCCGGCGCTTTGACGGTGATCGGGCTACCCGGAACCCGTTTGCCGCGTGCATCAACCTGGGCGACAGCTTCCGTGTGCCCCACGCCCTGCAGCAGCGGCTCCAGCGTCTTCTCCAGCCCGTCTGTGCCGGTTCTTGGAATTCTCAGCCCTGTGGGGGATTGGGTGATAGCAGCACCCGAAGCTTCAGACAGATAACCGAGCCACTGGCGGCCGGAGGCAGACCCGTTATATCTGCGGGCAAAAGGCAGCGCCCTGACGCCCTCGATCGCAAGCGCCTCTACTTCTCTGGCCTGCGGCAGAGTCAGGGCCAGCGGACCGGTGCCTTGGCCGGAAGGCCAGAGCAGCGGCTCCTTCAGCCTCAGCCGTCTTGCTTGCAGCTGACTGTAGCTGACGCCAAGAATCTCCGCCAGCCGGTGAAGCTGCTGGTCATCGTTATATTCTCCGGGCCCAGGATGCCGGTGAAGCTCCTCCTCCGGCGGGAACAGCGCAGCGGTCCAGACCGTCTCTCCGGCCAGCGCCTCGCCGTTCTTCGCATACAGCCGCCCTCTTCCACTATCCAGCACGGTCTCCCGCTCACTTTGCAGCTCGGCCATCTGAGCCACCGTGTAGCGGGTGCCACTTACTACGCTGTCCTTCAACAGCAGCTGTACCCAGGCCAGCCTGATCATCAGGCCTGCCAGCAGCATACACAGGATCAGGCATCCCCAAAATATACGTTTATGAACCAGCTTGTGCAATTGCTATTCCTCCATCAAGTGGGCTGCAGAACCATGGCTAATATTATACCCACCTCATGAATCAAAATAACCCCACAAAGTGGGGCATTAGCTTCGATGATGACTCAGATACTTTGCGGGGGCCCCAAAATATAAAAATAACCCCACAAAGTGGGGCATTAGCTTCGATGATGACTCAGATACTTTGCGGGGGCCCCAAAATATAAAAAAACCGCCTTCCCTCCAGGGAAAGGCGGCGCTGATGAACAGCTCACACGTTGAACTTGGATAATCGCTCCCGCAGTCTGGAGGAGGCATTCTCCAGCTTACTGGAGAGGGTAACCAGATATTCGCTTACATTCTCCTGCTCTCCGGTCAGGGAAGCTACCTCTTCAGAGGCGGCCGAGGATTCTTCGGCGAACGAGCTGACATTGCCTATAGTCTCTGACAAGACTTGCTGCGAGTGGTTCAGGCCGTCAATCGAAGAAGATACCGAATCCAGCCTGGTAATCAGCTGATGCATCTGGCCCTGTACACTAATGAAGATTTCACTGGTGTTCTGAACATAGTCCATCTGCTCCCCAAACAGCGGCGCAACCTCGGACAAGGCGTCTACCGTCTCATGCATATCCCGCATGATCCGGTCCGTAATCTCGCCCACCACGGCAATGGAACGCTTGGACTGCTCCGCCAGCTGGCGGATTTCATCGGCGACAACCGTGAAGCCCTTGCCCGCCTCCCCTGCCCGCGCCGCTTCAATAGTAGCGTTCAGCGACAGGATATTGGTCTGCTGGGTAATGCTCTGCATGACCTCCAGCACCTGAATGACCGATGAGGCGGTATCCTTAAGTTCATTCACCTTAAGGACCAGCTTGCCTGTCCTGTCGCCAGTCTCTTGTGTTCTACTTAGCAGCTCCTGCAGCTTGACTACCCCTTCTGCACTGGCTTGCTCCACGCTATGCGCAGTACCGCCAATCTCATGGGCTACTGCAATAACGGATTCCATCTTCTCCGAGATCTGAGCCGTCATCTCGTTACCCCGGTCCGCCTCCAGTGACAGACAGCCTGCACCGCCGGCAATCTCTTCCGTGGCTGCGGCAATATCCTTCGCTGCCACCGCCGTGTCGCGGGAGGCATTGCCAAGGGCTTCCGCCGCTTCCGTAACCTCACGCGCGGTCTCATTGGTGTGGACGACCAGCTCTGTAATCTGCTCCATCATCAGGTTGAAGGAGCCGGACAGCTGGCCGATCTCATCACGGGTGACTACATCGGTGCGTACGCGCAGATCCCCGGCTGCCCCCTTGACCATCAGATCCCGCAGCCGAGACAGCGGACGCGAGACCATCCGTACCATCCAGAGTCCGATCAGCACGGCTACGGCGGCAGCGGCGGCCACCGCTATGTAGGTCGTGTTAAGAATCCGCCCCGCATCCTTGGTCAGATTGCCGGAGGGCACCACTCCGAGCAGCCTCCAGCCGGAGGTATGCAGCGTGCCGTAGACCGCAAGAATGGATTTGCCCTGCTCATCCTTGGTCGGCAGAGAGCCGGAGGTATCGCTTAAGCCCTTGAACAGAGTGCCGCCCAGACGCAGATAGGTGTCCGTATCCTCTTGCTGGGAAGAGGCGATCAGCTGATCTGTGACCGTCAGCAGCTGGATATAGGAACCCTGGCCCAGATCAACCATTTGCAGCTGGCTGTCAAGCTCTGTAGTCTTAATATCGCAGACCGCCAGATAACCAGAGTGACCCGCTTCCGCCGCTACAGACTTAGCGAAACGCACCACTCCTGCGGCCTCTCCCTGCTTCAGCGCCTCGGTAATCCACTGGCTCTGCGGCTTCTCCTGCAACTGCTTGTACCATGCTGCATCACGGATCGCCGCCAGGAAATCATTGTCCACTTCACCAGCTCCGGCTGCGGGCAAGACTTCATTCAGCGGAACCAGATACACTGCCTGCACCCCGGGTACAGCCGTGAGCCATTGATCGAGCTCCCCGTTAATTATCTTGGACAGTTCTGTGCGCTTCGCAGGATCTGCGGCAGCTGGGCCTCCCAGTGCGACTGCTTGCTGAATATCCTCATTGTAGAACAGCTGACCCAGATTATCTTCATAGCGCAGCAGGATCACATCCAGCTTCTCTGCCGTCTGCTCCACGGTCTGCTGATTAGCGGACAATGCATTGTTCTCAATCGTTTGTCTCGCCACAGAGTAGGAAATATACCCCAGAGACAGCACAATCCCCATCGTCGCGATGAAAAACACCAGAAAGAGCCGCATCCCAAGCGACTTGGAGGGATGCAGCCGAGAAAGAATAAAGGTACTGCGAACTGTAGACCTGCTCAAAAAACCACCGCCAAATTCTATGTATTCTTGATATTCATGATCCTATTCATGATATACCATCAGCTCTTCTGTGGCTGTGATTTTGTTGTATGCAGCAAATTGCGTCGGGTGGCGGACAGGCCTAGATCTTACCGGGACCGGCATCATCGCCAACCTCTTCATGAGTCTTAATGACGTAGTTAACGATTTCATCAACGTTGGTATAGGCAACACCAACATAGGTGTCCGCAGCCCCGTAATAGATGGCAATCCGTCCGGTATCGGCGTCACTCAGCGCAGCACAAGGGAAGAGTACATTGTTGACAAAACCTCTTTCTTCATACCATTCCTCCGGTGTCAGCACGAAGTTCCGGGAGCGGTATTTCACTCGCGAAGGCTCATCCGCATCCAGAATAACAGCCCCCATGCTATAGACAAGGCCGTTACAGGTCCCTGTAACCCCATGATAGAACATCAGCCAGCCTTCCGAGGTCTCAAAGGGCGCAGGTCCGCCGCCGATCTTGGTGCTCTGCCACCAGCCTTGTCCGCCCTTGGTCATGACATGACGGTGTTTACCCCAGTATACGAAGTCAGGACTCTCGCTCAGGAAGACATCACCGAACGGCGTATGTCCGCTGTCGCTTGGACGGGAGAGCATGACGAAATTGCCGCCTATTTTCTTCGGGAACAGTACACCGTTACGGTTGAACGGCAGGAACGGATTCTCCAGACTGACGAAGTGCTTGAAGTCCTGTGTCTTGGCAACGCCGATCGCTGCTCCATAGAAGTCTGTGCACCAGATGATGTAATACGTATCCTCTACCTTCACCAGACGGGGATCGTACGCGTAACGAGGCATGTACGGGTTACCTGCCTCGTCTATGAATTGAATCGGCTGCTCATCAATGACCCAATCCAGGCCATCCGCGCTGCGGCCCATCCGCAGATGGGGGCGGGTCGTGTGATCTTCCACGCGGAAGACTCCCAGGAAGCTGCCCTCGTAAGCGATCACCGCGCTATTGAAGATACGTGCGACCCCTTTAGCCGGATTGCGCTTGATCACCGGGTTATCGCTATGTCTCCAGACCGGATGGTCATTCCCGGCAGGTCTGTCCTGCCAAGGCATATTCGGCAGACTCTGGCTGCCAGTCAGCTTTACTTCTCTCATAATAGAATCCCTCCAATAATAGTTGCAGCAGCCGCTGCGATGGTGTATTGCTCCCCGGCTTGCCGCTTTATTTGACCGACCCTTGGGCGAAGCCGTTATAGATGTATTTCTGCAGTGCTACGAATGCGATCAGCGTCGGAATGATCGCGATCATAATCGCGGCACAGATGACCTCCCACTGGGAGCCGTAAGGCCCTTTGAATTTGAACAGTGCAGTGGACACGACCTGCAGGCTGCTTTTGGGCATATACAGGAACGGGGTGTAGAAATCATTGTAGATATTAACGCCCTTCACGATGATCACCGTCACAATGGCCGGACTCAGCAGCGGAAGAATAATTCTCCAGTAGATCGTCCAGTAGGAGGCCCCATCCAGCATTGCCGATTCGTCAAGTGACTCAGAGATCGAGTCCAGGAACTGCATGAAGATATAGACAGCGATAATATCGGTCCCCAGATACATCAGAATCGGCGCCCAGCGGGTATTGAACAAGTCCAGGGCATTGATGATCTGAAAAGTTGCTACTTGCGTCGTTACTCCGGGAATCAGCGTAGCCAGCAGAAAAGCCCCCATCAGCGCCTTGCTGCCTCTGAATTTGAACCGGGCCAGAATATAAGCCATCATCGAGCCGGTAAGCGTAGCGCCCGCAATGGAAATAAGGACGATAATGATCGTGTTCATGAAGCCGAGCAGCATGTTCCCGTCTACGAAGGCTTTAGTATAGTTGGCGAAATTCAGCCAGTTCTCCGGCAGGGTCAGCGGACCGGTTGAGGCATACTCGGCATTGGTTTTCAGGGAAGCAAAGAAGACCACCACAATCGGCATCAATGCCATAAGCGCGCCCAGCACCAGGGAGATATATTTAAACACAGCGGCCAGGTTGTATTTGAAGGTATGCATCGCTCTATTTCTCCTCCTTGATCAGAATGCGCTGCAGGATAGTGACCAGCACCACAATACCAAGCAGGACCACAGCCATTGCCGAAGCCAGCCCCAGCTTGCTGTATTTGAAGGCCACATCGACGGTCTGGATGACAAAAGTGCCGCTGCCGTTGGAGCCGCCGGTCATGACATACGGAATCTCAAACACCCCGATGGCCCCGCTCACCGCGAGAATCAGATTGAGCTGGAGGATACGCTTGATGCTTGGAATGATGATATGCCGGAACTGATGCCAGCGGTTAGCCCCGTCTATCTCCGAGGCTTCATAGATATCACTGCCGATTGAGGAGATCGCACCAAGGAAGATAATAAAGTTCATCCCCATGTAACGCCATACCGAGGCAAAAGCGAGAGAGATGTTAATCAGCTGCGGATTCAGCAGCCATTTTTGTTGCAGCGCCCCGAGGCCGAGCAGATCAAGAATGGTATTAAGGGTGCCTTCCGGCTTGAAGAAGAACAGGAAGATGAACCCGATCGCCACACCGTTCAGCAAGGTCGGAAAGAACAGAATCCCCTTGAACCAGTTCTTCATCCGGACATTGAAGCTCAGAATCGTGGCAAAATAAAGCGCCAGCCCCATCTGGATAAAGGTGGCAAAAAAGTAATACAAGCTGACCTTGAACACGGCGAAGTACTCCGGCTTGGTAAAGATCGTCTTGTAGTTGTCAAAGCCGATATACTCCATATTTTTGCTTAGCCCGTTCCAGCTGGTGAAGCTGTACTGAAACATTTTTAAGACAGGTAAATAGGAGAACGTCAGCAGCAGAACTACGGGTACTAGCGAAAATAAAAAGATGATCAGAATCCGTTGATTTTTATAGCTCATGTTAGACAATTTGGGCACTCTCCACACCTCCTGAAAACTTACTGCTCTTCATTCCGCTTCTATCCCTGCAAAAGTGAAGGGGATTATGCCGTTACCGGCATCTCCCCTTTCTTTTGATCTTTAATCTACTTGGCAGTCACAATTTTGGCTCTGGCTGCTTTCCATTTATCATTTAGTTCTTTCATAATGTCATCATAGGATTGCTTCCGGTTGCCAATCGCTGCTTCGATGATTACCTTCTTGAAGTCAGGCTGCCACAAGCCGATTTCAGCCTCTTTATCAATGGCATCCACCCAGCCCTCTTCACCCGCTTTGGCTGGAGCAAGCGTGTCGAAGGTGATGTCTGTACCTGCAAATTGCTTGAGGATTTCAGGCAGCTCGGCTCCCTTTACTGGGCTCATGCCTCCGCCTTCAGTAGTCGGATAACCGGATTCATTAATGAACCAGTCCACCCATGCTCTGGCGGCTTCTTTATTTTTGCTGTGAATGCTAACCCCCAGATTATAGTCGTCAGATAACGGAACCAGGATCTTGTCAGCATTGGTCGGGAATGGCATGAAGCCTACATCATCCGGGTTCGCTGCCAGTCCTTTGATCTGACCGATGGCCCAGGAGCCAAGCATCATCGTACCAATTTTGCCGTTCGCCAGATCTGCCTTGGAGGATTCCCAGTCGGTTGTAGTAGGGTCTTCTTCAATCAGACCGTCTTTGGCTGCATCGTACATTACCTTGTAGAGCTCATAGTGCGGCTGGCCTGGAACAAAGTTATCGTCGGAGGCTACCTGGCCGATGTTGACATATTCACGATCTCCGGCAACGGTAGCCAGATCCGCTTCCCACTGGGTCAGCGTCCAGCCCGCAGCATAGTTCGTGTAGAGAGGAATGGCATCCGTCTTCTCCTTGATGCTCTTCAGTGCGGCGGAGAACTGATCAAAGGTTCTTGGAATCTCCGTCACTCCGGCATCCTTGAAGACCTGCTTGTTATAGATCACGCCGGAGAAATTAACCGTAATCGGAATGCCGTATGAAATCCCGTCTACCGTCCGCTCTTCGAGGCCTGTATATTGCTGCTCCAGGTCAGACTTTTTACCCAGCGGCTCGAAGAAATCTGGCAGGTCTTTGATCGCTACGCTGGTAGGCAGGAGCAGAACATCTCCGTAATCACTGGTGCTCATGCGGATTTTGATCTGATCCTCATAGGGGGATAAGGCTTCGAAATTCACTTTGACATCTGGATATTTCTCATTGAACTTGGCGGCGTAGTCTTTGAACACGGTATCTACAATATCCGTCCGCTGTGTAATAACCGTAATATCACCCTTGATATCCTTGGCGGCATCTCCCCCTGGAGCGGGTGTTGCCTCCGCAGAGGTACCTGTGTTGCCGCCTGCATTGGTTGCTGCCGCATTAGTGGCATTATTGTTGTCAGATGCACAGCCGGAGAACAATCCGGCCATCAGTGTCAGCGCTGCCAACCCGGTAACTGCTTTTGTTTTTTTCATCATATTTCTGACCCCTCTCTTCATTTGGAACGGAATAGTATAATAACAAAACAATAACAATAGAATCAATCATTCTACTAAATAGAACTTAAATCGTCTGATTTTTATCTTGAATCTCTTGTTGTTATCGTTTTCATTGCAATTATAGACCTTGCCATTCCTTTAAACGATGGTTTCAATTGCTTTTTCTGGTATTCAATTTGTTATTTTGTTATATATATTTGATAATATAAATAAAACACTGCCCTATCGCTTCTGGAGAAGTGATAAGGCAGTGCAACTGGGTTCGTATCCTGCCAGGATACGCATATCATGATCTGTAACGGCTTTTATATTCCTTGGGAGTCATGCCGCACATCTTCTTGAACAGCTTATTGAAGTACACCGGATCGGTGTAGCCGACTTTGTCAGCAATCTCATAATTCTTCAGGTCCGGATGATGGAGAAGCATCTTCTTGGCCTCCGCAATACGGATGCCGATCAAGTAGTCGGTAATGGTCTGCCCTGTCTTATGCTTGAACAGCCTGCTGATATAACTCGCATTCATTCCCACGGCCTCAGCCAGCCGCTCAAGCTCGAAATTAAGACCGTAATCCTGCTCAAGAATGCTCTTCATCTGCTCTACTACATAATGCTCCCCACCTTCGGAAGGCTGATGCGGCACTTCATCGGAGGGAGCAGCCGCAGGCGTCTGCCGGGTCGCTTCTACACTTTTGAGCAGATCATATAATTGTGCCTTATCAATGGGCTTCAGCAGATAATCAAGTACACCGAAGCGCATCGCCTTACGGGCATAGTCGAATTCACTGAAGCCGCTCAGTACAGCTATTGGCAACTGCTTGAGATGCGCTCTCGCCTCTTCAATCAGCTTGAATCCATCCATTCTTGGCATCTTGATATCTGTAATAAGAAGATCGATCTCCTCCAGGCTTAGCTCCCGCAGATGGTTCCAGGCCTCAAGCCCGTTGCCGTATGAGCCGATTACCCTGACTTCCACATCCATTCTGGAAGCAATCTTCTCCAGCCCGCGGCGGATCACTTCCTCATCATCCGCAATCATGATCCGGATTACCACCCTATCGCCCCCGTCGTTTCATCTATGATGATAGCGCTATCAATACAATTATAGACCCTACATAACCATTAGAAAATGTGCCCCTATCCACTTTTATAGTCTTCAATTGACTTCATCCAATTCCCGCTTGAATTCCCGGCCGAAAAGGGTTATAAAATGGTTATATATCGTTATCATTATATACTAATATAATAATAACAATTATAAAAAATAACTCCAACACCAGCAAGCACTATTAAGGAGTGAACAGAAAATATGAATAATGCAACCGAAGTATGGCGCACCCGGCTGGAAGCAGAGCTGAAACACAATATTCTGGGCTTCTGGATGAAGCATGCCCTGGATGATACTCATGGCGGCTTTATCGGTGAAATGGATAATCAGCTGCAGGTGTTGCCCGGTGCAGACAAAAGCCTTGTACTGAATGCACGGATTCTCTGGACATTTGCAAGTGCTTACAGAGTTTACGGAACTGCAGATTATCTGGCTATGGCCGACCGCGCCTATGATTACCTCATTCAGAATTTCACAGATTCCGAATTCGGCGGCTTCTTCTGGATGGTAGATGAACACGGATCTGCATCCCAGCCCAAGAAACAAATCTATGGACTCGCTTTTGTCATTTATGCCTTGGCTGAGTACCATCATGCCACCGGCCGGGACGACGTCCTGCGCCAAGCAACCCAATTGTTCCATTTGATTGAGAAATACGGTTATGACCCTCTTCACAAAGGGTATATTGAAGCCTTATCGCGGGAGTGGGAGATGACCGATTCCCTAAGTCTCAGCGCGAAGGATATGAATGAGAAAAAATCCATGAATACACATCTGCATGTACTGGAAGGGTACACCGGCTTGTACCGGGTATGGAAGTCAGAGACACTCAGATGCAAGCTTGCTGAGCTAATCGAAACCATGCTGGAGCATATCCTGGATTCGGACGACAAGCACTTCCATTTGTTCATGGATGAAGAGTGGCAGGTGAAGTCAGCGCATATCTCCTTCGGCCATGACATTGAGGGAAGCTGGCTGCTCTATGAAGCTGCGGAAGTACTTGGAGACGAGGCCCTGCTTGAACGCGTGCGCAAGGCAACCCTGTCGATGGCCGAAGCTGCACTGACTGAGGGGGTAGCGCCGGACGGCGGAATCTGGAATGAGGCAGATCTAAGCGGCTTCATTGACAAAGCCCACGAGTCCAGAGACTGGTGGCCGCAGGCTGAAGCCATGGTCGGATTCTACAATGCATATCAGTTAACCGGAGATTTGCGTTTCCTGGAAGCCGCTGAGAGCTCATGGAGTTTCACAGAGAAATATATTATTGATCCTAAGCTGGGCGAATGGCACTGGGGGGTGGATGAATCCCTGCAGCCGCTGGCCCATGCACCGAAGGTCAGCGCCTGGAAATGCCCCTATCACAACAGCCGGGCCTGCTTCGAGATGATTAGACGGCTTGGCGAAACCTCAGATATAAAGGAGACTATACAATGAGTACCATTTTTGAACAACGCAAGCAGGCATTGACTGAACGTTATGAAGCCCTGATTGGCCGCACCAATGAGAAGCTGCCTTACGGCAACGGCATTTATGACCGCTACAAGTATCCCCTGCTCACTGCGGAGCACGCCCCCCTGATCTGGCGTTACGACTTCAATGAGGAGAGCAACCCGTATTTCGCAGAGAGAATCGGAGTGAACGGCGTATTCAATCCCGGAGCTATTGAACTGAACGGCAAATTCTACATCATTGCCCGGGTGGAGGGCAATGACCGCAAATCCTTCTTCGCCGTTGCCGAGAGCAGCAGCGGTGTGGACGGCTTCCGCTTCTGGGATCACCCCGTAGTGCTTCCTGAGACCGCAGACCTGGATATCAACGTCTATGACATGCGCCTGGTACAGCATGAGGATGGCTGGATCTACGGCCTGTTCTGCACCGAACGCAAGGACCCGGAGGCTGCCCCTGGCGATTTGTCCAGCGCCGTTGCGCAGTGCGGCATTGCCCGTACCAAGGATCTCAAGACCTGGGAGCGTCTCGCCGATCTTAAGACCGGCTCCGCCCAACAGCGCAACGTGGTCCTGCATCCAGAATTCGTTGACGGCAAGTATGCCTTCTACACGCGCCCGCAGGACGGGTTCATCGCCGCCGGTTCCGGCGGCGGCATCGGCTGGGGCTTATCGGAGCAGATTGAGAACGCTGTTATCACCCGTGAGACGATCATCGACCAGCGCTACTACCATACCATCAAAGAAGTGAAGAACGGTCAAGGGCCGGCCCCGATCAAAACACCGCTCGGCTGGCTGCACATCGCTCATGGCGTCCGCAATACAGCTGCCGGCCTGCGCTATGTGCTGTATGCCTTCTTGTCTGACCTTGCGGAACCAAACCGTGTGACTCATGCCCCAGGGGGACATTTCATTGCTCCAGACGGCGAAGAGCGCGTCGGTGATGTATCCAATGTTGTCTTCTGCAACGGTGTAATCGCCCGTGACAACGGAGAGGTATTCATCTACTACGCTTCCTCCGATACCCGTATCCATGTAGCTGCCACCACCGTAGACCAACTGCTCGATTATGTCATGAATACTCCTGAAGATCCGCTTCGTTCCTATGCTTGCGTACAGCATCGTATCGCTATGATCGACCGGAATTTACAATTGAAATAACGCAAACAAGCAGAAACGGTACCGTCCTTTCATAGGACAGTACCGTTTCTTTTTGAAAGAATTTATATGCTATGGGGTCCCCGCAAAGTGCCTGAGTCATCATCGCAAGTGGAAACGGCTTTGCCGTCCTTTTAGAGGACGGTACCGTTTTAGCGAGAAATAGAAGGATAAGTTATCGTGTGCAACATATAAATTCTTATATTTAAGCTAAAGCTCCACTTTGTGGGGTTATTTTGTTGCTTCAAGCCCGGGGTTTGCCTACAGAATCCCGGTGGACGATATCTGCGGAGATCAGAATTTTCTCCAGCGGTACAGCGGGATTCTGAATTCGGTTCAGCAGCTTCTCTACAGCTGCCCGGCCCATAGCCTCCTTAGGAACATGCACGGTTGTAAGCGGAGTTACCCCCCGCAGGGAATCCTCAATATTGTCAAAGCCTGTCACAGAAATATCAGCAGGAATGTCTAGCCCTGCTTCCTGCAACACTTCACTAATCGCCAGGGCCGTGAAATCGTTCGCACACACGAGTGCAGTTGGCAGAGTATCCGATTCTTTTCGTGCGGCGACCCAGAGCCTGAATTCTTCACGGAGCGCTTCATCATACATCCCTTCCAGCAGCAGCTCATCATCGATAGCCGGGGTCTTCAGATGACTCTCCTCCAGTGCGCTGCGGAACCCGATCCAGCGGTCACCGAAGCTGCGGGAGTAACGGATATTGCCGACAAAGTGAAATAACGTATGTCCGCTACCAATCAGGTGGTTGCAGAGCCGTGCCATAGAATCGATGTTATTCGCAAATACAGTATCACACGGAATTAACGCATCCTCATGGTCGATCATGACCAGCGGGAGCCCGATCCGGTGCACTTCGAGCAGCAGTGAGGTGGAGATCTGCCCTACTCCGATCAGACCGAGCAGGCCGTCCGGATTGAGGACATTAACGAAATTATCAGCCCGGTGCTCTG
This sequence comes from Paenibacillus rhizoplanae, assembly GCF_042684125.1. Taxonomy (NCBI): domain Bacteria; kingdom Bacillati; phylum Bacillota; class Bacilli; order Caryophanales; family Paenibacillaceae; genus Paenibacillus; species Paenibacillus rhizoplanae. Next base: position 22,077 of record NZ_JBHUKY010000079.1, read on the forward strand.
AAATGATCACCATGCCCAGCCCCTCCTGATCCAGCGCCATCGCAATGCCATCAACGATTTTGCCCCAATATAGTGAATCTTGGGTCTGAGAACGGATATTGGGCATCAGCACCAGCACGGATTGCTTATTGCGGTCTTGTTCTCCCGTCAGGGAACGGCGCTTCGGACTTTGCACATAGGCGTTTTTTTGAGTGAAATATCCCAGCTGAGAGGCGGCTTGAATCACCCGTTCCCGGGTGGTCTCATTGACCCCCTCCTTGCCAGAGAGCGATTTGGATACGACGAACTTGGAGACCCCGAGATGATCGGCTATTTTTTGCATCGTTACTTTTTTGGCCACAACAATACCTCCAGAATTTGATCTTGCTTAGTGTGCAGAGTCCGGTGGTTACGGTGCAGACTGCTGACTCATACGTGCTTCCTTCCATTTCGCATTCAACTGGTCAAAGGACTTCTGCAGATCCGGTGCGGCGAGCACATCCTGAATATAATCGCCCGACCAGAAGCTCAGCTTCGTCCGGTTCGCCAGATCAATGAACGCATCCGTCTGCACCGTAGCCTCAATCAGCTTCGGATGATAGGAGAGGAACTCACTATATTGCTGTAAAGCGGGTTCGTCCGAACCCTTAGCCGGAAGAAACCCCCAATCTTTGGCATACGAAGTTTCTGTGATGAAATACTGAAGCCAAGCCATCGCAAGCTCTTTATTGCGGCTGTATCTGCTGACCCCCATGAACCAGTCGGGATTAAGTGCCGCATAATGGGCCGTACCGTTGTCATATGGAAAAGGGAAGAAGCCTATATCCTCCGGTGAAGCGCCTGCATCCATAATCTTCCGGATGGTCCAGTTCCCCTGCAGATACATACCTGCTTCTCCTCTGGCCAGTCTGGATTTGGAGATCTCCCAGCTGTTGGAGAATAACTGCTCCTCGACATAACCCTTGGCCATCATCGTTCTGGCAATCCCCAGAGCCCGCCCCCATTCGTTACCGATCTGCCAGGGGCTGTCCTCATGAACCATATCATTCAAATAATCGGGGTTCCCCGTCATATAATTAACCAGATTATTGCCCCATTCCCGCAGCGGCCAGACGGCCCCGTAATTCATATACAGCGGGATGATGCCCGCCTGCTTCAGCTTGACACAGGCTGCGTAGAATTCGTCAAGCGTCTGCGGAACCTGTTCAATTCCCGCCCGCTCAAAAGCCTTCTTGTTGTATACGATTCCACTCGTGGTGTTGCCTGTAGACAGCCCGTATCGCTTGCCGTCAAAGGTTGCAAAGGTCGTGAACCGCTCCTGCGCCGCCAATTCCTCACTCAGCGGCTCGAAGAAAAGCCCCAACTCCTTCGCAGGCAGATTGACCGGAAGCAACAGAACATCCCCAGTATCCTTGGTGGACAAGCGGACCAGGATATCCGTGGCATAGCTGGACAGCCCCTCAAATTCTACATGAGCTTCAGGATACCGCTTCCTGAATTCATCCGCATAGCCCTTAAATGTTCCATTCTCAATCAGGTCAATCCGGTTCGTCAGCATCACGACCGTACCGGACAGCTCAGAAGACGCATCATCTCCGGCAGAGGCTGCCGGGGCCAGCCCCCTGCTGTTCCGGCTGTCACAGCCGGTTGATAGCAGAAAGAGCAGCAGCATAGAATACACCGGAAAGCGTACAATCATCCGTTTCAAGCCCATTCCTCCTCAAGGGGTCTCCCCTTCAATTACGGGAGTAACTCCCGGCAGCGGCAATGACAAGATTACATCCGTACCCTCGCCAGGCTTGCTGAACACCTCAATCCCATAAGCCGGACCGTAATGAAGCTGAAGGCGCTGGTGCACATTTGCCATGCCAATCCCTCCATTAATGCTCTTTTTCTGAGGGGCTTCATGCCGAAGTCTCTCCCTCAGCTTATCGAGCGTAACCTGATCCATTCCGCAGCCGTCATCACGGATATGGAACAGAAGCCTCTGCTCTGTATACTCACACTTGATGCTCAGATGCATCCGGGTCTTGGTATCATCCAGCCCGTGATACGCAGCATTCTCAATAATCGGCTGAAAAACCAGCTTAATCATGGAATAGTTGTCAAGCGTATCGGGAACATCAATCGTCAGCTCAAATCTGCCAGGATACCGGCTGCCCAGCAGCTCCACATAGTTGCGCACATACAGCAGCTCCTGCTTCATCGTTGCCCAGCCGCTCAAGTCACTGGTGCTGTAGCGGAGCAGCTTCCCCAGGATAGAGATCATGTCAGCGGCTTCCACATCATCATTAATCTCTGCCGTCATCCGGATAGTTTCAAGCGTATTGTAGATAAAATGCGGATTGATCTGGCTCTGAAGCGCCTGCAGCTCCGCCTCCTTCTTCTGTTCCTCAATCTGGTAAATATCCTGGATCAGTTGACGAATGCGGGCCAGCATACGGTTGAATTGATGCCCCAGGAGACCAATCTCGTCACGGCGTTTAATGCGGAAGGTCACATCGAGATCGCCGCCCTGCACTTTTTTCATCAGCTGGATCATTTGGGTCAGCGGCTTGGTCAGGGCAAACGACAGAATGAGCGAGATGATCAGGGCCAGCACAATGATGATTAGAGTGGCGCCTATAGTCGCATTGCGGGTCAGCTTCACTCCACGGGTCAATTCGTCCACGGGTATGGAAATAATCACCTTCCAGTTCGTCTTGGTGGAGCTTGAATAGATATTAAGCCGGTCCTTGCCGGATACGGTGTCATAAAAGCTCCCCGAGCTCCCTTCCGCAGCACGGAATAAGGAGGAGCGGGAAATATCCGCAGTCAGCAGCTTCTGCTCACTGTCATAGATGACTTTGCCCGACTGATCCACAAGGATCGATTTCCCCTGGGTCACCTTGTCCAGCTCCGCCACCTGATTCTCCAGATTACTGAAGTTAGCCTCCACTGCGATCAGGCCGACTGGCTTCCATAGCCCGTCCAGAATGGGACGCACCACCGTAAAGGCATAACGGGTGCTCTGCAAATTGCTTGTATACGCCTGCGTTCCCAGAAGGGTCGCTTCTCCGCCGGAGCCCTTTACCTGCTCGCTCCAGAACCTGTAGCTCTGCTGCAGATCCAGCCGGACGCCCCCATCCTTGGCAGAATAATAACCATTCCCGTAGGCATCAAAAATATAGACCGAATGGGTTCCCCGCTTAATATTGTTAATAAATGAAATATTCTCTTCGATGCCCCGCTGAATGGACAGCAGGAGATCCAAATCGCCGGGAGCCACCTGAGCCGTATCCTGCTTGCCTTCCATCATCTGCTTTTGCTCATAATAGCGGTTCGAGCGGATCAGGTTCTGCTTGATCTCATTGACGTAGGCGGGCATTGAAGATATCCGTTTCATATCTTCTATGTAATCATCGATGGAATCCATCATTTGATCAATCAGCTTCTCGGAATAGGCGATCGTGTTCGCCTGGATAGATTCCGAATAGCTCTTGAAGCTGATCACACTGATGAAAGACAGCGGGAGCGTAATAATGACCAGAAATACCAGGAACAGCTTGCGCTCCATGGACATATCCTCGATATAAGACCACCAGTTGTTATTGCGTGCTGCTCTCATTCGGCCTTCTCCCTGGTTCAAATTACATAACTAATCCAGCAAACAACAATAACAAAATCCTAACAAAACCATTATACGTATTCGCTAAACGATGCACAAGGATATATAACCCCGCAAGGCCAACTATGCCAAAAGGGCGTCACGCAGCCGAATGCGGCTTGCGTGACGCCCTTGAATCAGAACAGCTCTAACATTATTTGATCGTAAACAGCGACAGCTTGCTCTCCAGCTGGGTGGAGGCCCCTTGCAGCTTGTTCGACAAGGCTACGAGATGGTCACTGACATTCTGCTGCTCACTGCTGAGCGATGCTACCTCTTCCGAGGTTGCCGAGGATTGCTGCGCTACCGCACTCACATTCCCCATAGCATCGGACAGCACGCCCTGCGAATGATTCAGACTGTCGATGGCCCCTGTTACAGACTCCAGACTCATAATGAAGTCTTCCATCTGCCCCTTCACAGACACGAAGATCTCACTGGTACTCTTCACGGATACCATCTGCTCCTTGAACAGCGGAGCCACTTCAGACAGAACAGCAACCGTCTCATCCATCTCAGCTACAATCTTGTCTGTGATTCCAGCGACCAGAGCGATGGACTGCTTGGATTGGTCTGCAAGCTGCCGGACCTCCCCTGCGACTACCATGAAGCCACGGCCAGCTTCGCCTGCTCTCGCTGCTTCAATCGTTGCATTCAGAGACAAAATGTTCGTCTGCTGGGTAATATTCTTCATCACATCCAGCACCTTGATTACGGAATATACCGTTTCCTTGAGGTTGTTGACTCTATCCACCAGGGCAGAAGTCATTTCCCCTGTACGTCCGGTCTGATCCAGCAGCTCTTCCAGCTGTACAGCACCCTGTCCGCTGGCTTCCCCGACTCCACGGGCTGCCTGATCCATCTCGGAGTTGGCTGCAATAACACTCTGCATCTGCGTAGCAATCAGATCAGTCAGCTCATTGCCGCGCTCGGCTTCCTGGGCCAGACTTCCGGCACCGCCGGCAATCTCCTCTGTGGCCGCAGCGATTTCCTTGGCGGAGATCGCCGTCTTGCGCGAAGCATCCCCCAGCTCACCAGCAGTCTCAAGGACTTCGCGGGCTGTATCTGTAGTTTGGGCTACTAGCTCAGTAATCTTACCCATCATCATATTGAATGAGGCCGACAACTGGCCGATCTCATCCTTCGAGACATACTGGGTACGAACACTCAGGTTGCCTTCGGCTCCTTCCAGCATCAGGTCCTTCAAGCGTGCCAGCGGCTTGGCAATCATCTGGACCATCCAGAAGCCAACCACCATGGCCAGCAGGGCTGCCGCTCCAGCAGCAAGGAAGGTAGTAAACAGAATCGGCGTGGCAGCTTGAACCAGTTCTCCGGTAGGAACTACACCGGCAAGCTTCCAGTCTGCCTTCTGCATCGGGTTGTAAACAGCAAGGATATGCTCGCCCTTCTCATCCTTGGCTTCCTTGCTCTTATTGCTCTCCTTGCTATCCTTGATGAAACTAAGCTCGGAGGCTTTGCCGTCCTCCTCAGGCTGTGACGAAGCCACTACGGTTCCATCCGGGGCTACCAGTTGAATCCGTGAGCCATCCCCAAGCCGCACACTCTTGAAAGCTTCTTCCAGGAGAGTGCTCTTAAGCTCCAGCATAACTACATAAGAGGCGTTGGAGCCCAGATTCTTGAGCGTTCTGACCATAGCCAGATTCTTGCCGCCACTGCCTTCAATGGCCGTAGGGAACCAGTAGTTCTGTGCGGATTTGGCTTCTGTCGTATAATGAGGCTCATATGAGCTTGAATTCTTGACCACGGTCTTGTACCATTCCTGTGCTCTCACATCATCGCCGGCCAGGCCGGTGCTTCCGCTAGAGACAATCCCCATCTCCGGGTCCTCCGGAATGAGTGAGATGGCGACTATATTGGCATCCGTTGTAGTCTGGCTGGACAGCTTCTTGCTGATCGCATCGGTAGCCACGAACTTATCGTAGCTGCTCTTCGCCGAAGACAGCTCTGTCAGATTCGCCTGCATCTGTGTATCAAAATATAACTGAAGTGCGAGACTCTCATACTGCTTCAAGGTAATATCCAGCTTCTCCGAGGTCTGAATAATCGTCTGCCGGTTGGCTTCGGACACATTCTCTTTAATTGTATTCTTCGCTTTGTTGTAAGACAGAAGTCCTAAGAACAGGACCACCACCACGATGGAAGATAAGAAGATCAGGAACAGCTTCACCCCAACAGATTTGGTCGGGTTCACCCTCTTCATTTGGCTTAGCGAACCGCTTAATACCTTTTTGTAATTTCTCTTGTCTACCATGTTGCTTGTTGTCTGTGAAGCTTCTGTGTTCTGGGCCTTAGCCTTTTGTGTACTCTTTGGCTTTTTACTGTTTTTCGCCACTTTTATCCTACTCTCCTTCGGTTTATTTGTCTTCTCGTCCGGATTGGGAGCTCCCATAACCATCACCTGCCTATCGCCTAGATTGGAAGATATATGTAAGCGTTACCTGCCCTATATATCGGCACAAAGTCTCATTTTTCTTAGCATTATTTGCAAATCGCTTCAATACTAATATATTTTTGTCGAATTGCATAAGCATTTTGGCACAAAAAAAAGAAATGCCCTTGTGTAAACAGACATCTCTTGGTTTGTAAAGCCATTATTTTCGCTTGCGCATCATATCAAAATAAGCAACCGGCTGATCGACCTTCATCCGCACCCGCTGCAGCGGATGGCGGGCAACCTCCAGCGGATTGCCCGCCTCATCCCACAGCTCGCCTACGGTCTGCTTGAAGAAGGTATCGTCCGGTCCGAAGAATTCGACTTCCTGTCCCGGCTTGAAGTTATTGCGCTGCTGAACGAGCGCCATCCCGCTCTCCGCATCATACTCCAGCACCAGACCGGCAAAGTCGTACGGAGCAGCTTTCTCCTCCGGCTCATAAATGTGATCTTCATGGTCCGGTGTGTCGTAGAAAAATCCCGTATTCAGCGGACGGTTAGCCGCCTTCTGCAACTCCTCCAGCCATTCGGGCTTCAGCACATACCCCTCCGGGTCGGCCATGTAAGCATCTATGGCTTTGCGGTAGGCATTCACTACAGTAGCCACATAGTGAATCGATTTCATCCGGCCCTCAATCTTGAAGCTGTCAATTCCGGCTTCAATCAGGTCAGGAATACTCTCCAGCATGCATAGGTCTTTCGATCCCATAGTGAACGGGTTGTCCTCGGGCTGATGCAGCGGCAGCTGGGTGATTCCGGGCTGCAAGGCCTGAGGCCCCTCAGCCTGCTCCTCTTCGGATACCCAGTTCCCTTCGGGACGGGCATCTTCGAACAGATCATACTTCCAGCGGCAGGATTGGCAGCAGCCCCCGCGGTTGGAGTCACGGTCGGTGAAGTGGTTGGATAACACGCAGCGTCCCGAGTAAGAGGAGCACATAGCACCGTGAATGAAGCTCTCGATCTCAATATCCACATGCTGCTTGATTTCGGCGATTTCCTCCAGGCTGGTCTCCCGGCCCAATACTACGCGCGGCAGACCTTCCTCCTTCCAATAGGATACTGCCTGCCAGTTAAGCGTGGACTGCTGGGTGCTTAAGTGCACCTCAAGACCTGGCACCAGGCGCAGGGCAGTATCGACAATCACCGGATCGGCTACGATAATCGCTGCAATTCCGGCCTCATATAAATTACGCAGGTATTCTTCAATCCCCGCGATATCTTCATTGTGAGCATAGATATTGGTGGCTACGAATACTTTGGCACCGTATTTCTTGGCAAATTCAACACCCTCGCGCATTTCCTCAAAGGTAAAGTTATCTGCGCCTGAGCGCAGGCCGTATTTTTGTCCTCCGATATATACTGCATCCGCACCATAATGCACGGCGAATTTCAATTTCTCTAAGTTTCCTGCCGGAGCCAGGAGCTCCGGTTTGTCCAGACGGTAACGTTTGCCTTTGAATTGAGGCTTGGTCATGGTTCCCATTCCTGTTCTCCTTTCTGTGTCTCATCTTGTTAAAAGGCTTGAAAACATACATCCTGATGCTAAACGCTGCTGCGGTGAATTTGGACTTTCGGCCGCTGTTGTCTCCAGATGTTTGGAATTATTCCGCTTAGCGGATAACATCCGGAGACAAAGGCGGACGCTACCCGCTCCTACAGTTCCAAATTCCCCTCCGCCGCTACCATCTGGATGGTAAAGTTAACAACCCATTTTAAAGAGCTGAAACAATACCTTTTATATATTAATATACCTGTTCTTTATAGAAAAAGCCGAACGAAAGTTCACGCTCAGGGTCCTGCATAGCCCGGACCTCCTCCAGCCAAGACTCCTCGAATGCATATTCAGCGGGATCAGCGGCATAGACGTCCATGGCATGACGGTAAGCCTTAACGACAGCCACATTATAAGCCACCGGCTTCAGCAGACCTTCGATTTTCAGGCTGTGTACGCCGGCTTTTAACAAGAAATGGAGATCCTCCAGAATGCAAATATCATCCGAGCTCATAATATGCGTGCCGTTCTCGTCTTCATAGATCGGGAACTTCTCATTCGGACGCTCCGCTTCAATCAGGAACAGCCCGCGCTCCTTGCCCAGGCTTCCGCCATCGCTTGGACGGCCCTGGTGGGACATATAACTGGCTACCAGCTTGCGCTTGGAATGATAGATATTCGTCATGCCGTGTACCTGGACCTGGGCTTCCACTTCCAGATGAGGGACCATCTCGGTCATCTCATCCATATTCAGCTCACGCGCCAGAACGACCCGCGAAGCTCCCTTGCGGCCCCAATAATTGGCTGTTGCATAGTTGGTTGAGGTCATTTCCGCATTCCAGTGCAGCTTCATTCCCGGCGCTTCGGCTTTGACGGCCGCCAGGACGGCGGGATCACCGAACTCTACCCCATCCACACCCAGCCCGCCGATGGCCTTCACATAAGCCGGAAGCTCCTCCAGCATAGTATTGGGAATCAGTCCATTAATGCTTACATATACCTTACCGCCCCGGGCATGTGCCAGCTTAACTACTGCGGACGTATCTTCAAGTGTAAAATGTCCGGCGAGACGCATACCAAAGCGGTCATCGCCGACCAGCAGCGCACTCGCTCCTGCATCCAGCAGCGCTGCCGCTTCTTCCAGAGAAGCCGCTGTTACCAGCAGCTCCGGTGTGTTATTCATCGTGTTACCTCCTGTGCATTGCTCATCCTTACTATTGTAGCGGGTTCTTACGGATTTTGTTTGCTTTTTTGAATATTGGCTAAATGTTCCTTGTAGGTTCTGGCAAATAAATGTCCCTGCGAGCCGTCCTTCTTAGTGACATAGAAGAAATAATCCGAGATCTCCGGTGTCATAGCTGCTTCAATCGACGCAAGCCCGGGGCTGCTGATCGGACCAGGCGGCAAGCCCGCTTGCTTATACGTATTATAAGGACTGTCTACCTTCAGATCCTTCTCATACAGCCGCTCTTTCTGCTTGTCCAGCAGGTATTGGACGGTAGCATCGATCTCCAGCTTCTGCCCCTTATCCAGTCTGTTATAGATAATACCGGCCACCAGCGGACGTTCCTTGTCTACTACCACCTCACGCTCCACCAGTGAAGCTACGGTCAGCAGCTCATGCAGGGATAGCCCGCGGTTCGCAAGCTTGGCCTTCCACTCAGGAATCGTATCCAGCTTCTTCACCAGCTGCTCAAGCATCGCCCCGATGACTTCCTGCGGGGTGCTGTCCTTAGCCAGTTCATAGGTCTCCGGGAAAAGATACCCCTCCAGCCGGTGGCGCAGCAGCGGATTGTCCGGAATCTCCAGCTTACTTACAGCTTCCAGACCCTTACCTGAATCGATCAGCGCAAGGAAGACCTCCGGCTTCTGATTCCATGCAGCGGCCAGCTTCTCCGCCACTTGGACCGCTGTATACCCTTCAGGGATGGTAAATGTAACCGTCGCTTCCTTCACAACATCTCCGGCATTCAACCGGCTGATCAGCGTGTCGTAGGAGTCACCGGAACTTACTTGATATGTGCCGGCCTTGAAGCTGGAGCCTTCCTGGACCCATTTCAGATACCCTTTGAAGAACAGACTATGCTTGATAATGCCCTCTTGCTCAAGCAGGTCGGCTATTTGCGAGCTTCCCATACCCTTCTCTATCGTAACCGTTACGGCCGGTCCTGCGGGCTTTACCGGCTGCATTCCATTCCAAATGTACCATGCTCCTCCTCCGGCGGCAGCTGCCAGGACCAGGATTAAGATAAGCACAGTGCGGATCACGGCTTTCAAATGTTACGCCTCACTTTCCGACTATAAAGTATAAAATTGTATTGTCCAAAATTCAACCTATTTTTATAGCATAAGCTTTTTTCATGCAGACTGAAAGATCATTTCGTTCCTCATAAGCAAAAAGAGCGCGGAAAAAATCCGCCCTCCTCCGTATCTGCTCTACATGAAGTTGTTACAGTCGCTTACTCGGCATCAGCAGGAAAAGTAAGCTCATCATACAGCTCGGAAATATTCTCCCACTCTTCATCGTCCATAATGCTCTCCAGCTCCGGAAGTCCGTCCGGAGAAACTACGATGCGCAGAATTTCCTGCTCCGCAGCTCTTCCCGATCCGCCCAGAACGGCATATGCACGATCACCCACAGCAAATTCTGCAATAATATCGTAAACGGAAGACTTGCCCTGCTCATCCTCCAGTTCTACTGTTTCTCCATATACTTCCTTGAGCTTAGAAGTCCATACCGCCTGATCAGCGGAAAAATCAGTCATTCTCTGCTCCTCCATCCAGCTCGTCAACCAAAGTATTGAAGGTCTCCTCTACGATGGCCCATTCCTCATCATTCTCAATCATGAAGAGCTGCAGATCGTCGCCGTCTTCCTCGTAACGGAACGCGTAGACCTCATCTGTCTCCTCATCCTCGGAATCAAGCGGAACCACCATCATATACTTGGCATCCGATCCGTCCACTTCAAACTTCATGATGACCTCGAATTCCTCTTCATTACCTTCCTCATCGGGAATATAGATAATTTCCGGTTCCTCTTCTTGGCCGATCTGTTCGTTTGTCATATCCGCACACCCCTCACCTTTTACTGTTAGCATCCAAATAATTTTGCAAAATCAGCGCTGCGGCCATTTTGTCCACCAGCCCCTTGCGTTTCTTACGACTGACATCCCCTTCAATCAGCACCCGCTCAGCAGATACCGTCGTCAGACGCTCATCCCAAAGGTGTACGGGTAAATCGAGTTGCTCCCGCAGCTTATCTGCGAATTCGATGCAAATTTCACCACGGGGTCCTACGGAGCCGTTCATGTTCTTCGGCAGTCCGACAACAATCTCGCCGATTTCGTACTCCTTGACCAGTTCACGGATACGATCGAATTCATTGTCGTTTCCGCGCCGCTCAATAGTCTCCAGAGATTGTGCTGTCCATCCGAAAATATCGCTTGTGGCAACACCGATTCTGCGGTCACCGTAATCCAGTCCCAGCTTCTTCATCATTTCGGCTGGTCCACCCGATGATTGGCCAGATAGAAACGGACCAGTTCTTCGATCAGCTCATCACGCTCTTTCCTCCGGACCAAACTTCTCGCATTGTTGTGGCGTGGAATGTAAGCCGGATCTCCTGACAGAAGATATCCTACGATCTGATTGATCGGATGATATTCTTTCTCCACCAGCGCGTCGTACACGGCGAGTAGTATTTCCTGGGGAGAGGCTTCCTTTTCGTCGCCCTTCACATTGAATTTGACCGTTTTGTCCATGGAGTCCATGTGGTGACACCTTCCTTCTGCAAAATCACCCCGTTTCGGGCGGCTTCGCAAAGTTGCTGCTGTACAGCTTACTTGCTGCCCTCATCATAACATATTCATGCCCTAACGAGGAAATCCTGCCATGGTTAAAGCGCTTTTTTTGGCATTTTGTCTACAAAAATAGATGTTTTTTTGGGTTTTAAGCTATTGCATGCCCCAGGTCAATAATGAATAACCTCCAAAAATATACATTGTGTGAATAAAGCAGCGGCACTGAGTGATTGCCCTCAGCACCGCTGCTTCCCAACCCTTGATAGAAATCCACAGTTTCTTACAGACGGGAATTTCTGAATACCGCTTAAGCCTGTGCGGCTACCAGCTCCTCAGCCTTTTTCAGGGCCTCACCCAGCTTGGAAGCATCCTTGCCACCAGCCTGTGCCATATCCGGACGTCCGCCGCCGCCGCCGCCGCAGACTGCAGCGATCTCCTTCACCAGCTTGCCGGCGTGGAAGCCCTTCTTCACCAGTTCCTGAGGTACGGCGACCACGAAGTTCACCTTGTCATCCATTGCAGCACCGAGCACCAGTATGGCCTCCGGGAGCTTGGACTTCAGTTCGTCCGCTGTCGAGCGCAAAGCATCAATATTGCCGGCCTGGACGGAGACCGCAAGAAGCTGTGTTCCTCCGCCTACTGTGATTACACTGCTGGTCAGCTCTGCTGCGAAGGTGGCGCTCAGCTTGGACTGGAGCGATTCATTCTCGCGGCCCAGCTCGCGGACCTGCGCATGCAGAGCTTCGATCCGCTTCGGCACATCGGTCAGCGACGATTTCAACAGGGCTGCCGATTGCTTCAGCAGGTCCAGCTGGCTCTCCGTGAACTGATAAGCGTAACGGCCAGTCACAGCTTCAATCCGGCGCACCCCGGAACCGATGCCGCTCTCGCTGAGCAGCTTGAAGATTCCGATCTGCGATGTATTAGACACATGGCATCCGCCGCACAGCTCCAGGCTGTAGTCGCCGACTTGAACGACACGGACGACATTGCCGTATTTCTCTCCGAAGAGGGCCATTGCCCCCATGGCTTTGGCTTCATCAATCGGCTTATTCTCGATCACTACAGGAAGGCCGCGCCAGATCTGAGCGTTCACACGCTGCTCGATATCGCTGAGCTCCTCTGGTGTGATGGCTCCAAAATGCGAGAAGTCAAACCGCAGGCGTGAGCCTTCTACTAAAGAGCCTGCCTGATTGACATGGCTGCCCAGCACTTCCTTCAGTGCTTTGTGCAGCAAGTGGGTTGCGGTGTGGTTCTTCACGATATCCTCACGCTCTGCCCGGTTCACTTCAGCACGGACGGTATCGCCCACTTTCAGCTCGCCTGCTTCAACCGTAACGAGGTGAACATGCTGGCCGTGCGGTGCTTTGAAGAGGCCATTCACCTTAGCGGTCACCGATCCGCCGGTCAGAACGCCGGTATCGCTGACTTGGCCGCCGCTCTTTGCATAGAACGGAGTCATTTCAAGAATGACCTGGCACTGCGCGCCTTCACTGACGACATCAACAAGTGCGCCGTCAATGACAATAGCCATTACTTTGGACTCTGCTACCGTGTCATTATATCCAACAAATTCACTTTTAACCGTCAGCTCGGCGAGTGCGCCGCCTTGAATTTTCATGCTGGCACTGTCCTGACGGGCAGCTCTGGCCCGGTCACGCTGCTCCTGCATCGCGGCATCGAAGCCGGCGCGGTCTACTGCAAGCCCCTGCTCGGACGCGAAGTCCTCGGTCAGGTCAAACGGGAAGCCATACGTGTCATAGAGCTTGAACGCATCCGCACCGGCAATGGTGCTCAGGCCGTCCGCTTTGGCTTTGGCGCTGATCTCCCCGAGGATCGCCAGACCATCGGACAGCGTTTCGTGGAAGCGTTCCTCTTCCAGACGGATGATTTTGGCGATATATTCACGGTTCTCGACCACGGAAGGATAATATACTCCCATAATCTCTCCAACGGTCTCGGTCAGCTCATGCAGGAACGGACGGTCCAGTCCCAGCGTCTTGCCGTAGCGCACGGCGCGGCGAAGCAGACGGCGGATAATATAGCCGCGTCCTTCATTGGAAGGAAGCACTCCGTCACCCACAGCGAACGTAACGGTACGCACATGGTCGGCAATGACTTTTAGCGCGATATCCTGTTCAACATTATCCTTGTAGGTTACACCGGCAAGCCCGGCGGTCTTCTGAATAATCGGCTGGAACAGATCGGTATCGAAGTTGGAATCCACATCCTGGAGAATGGAAGCGAAGCGCTCCAGGCCAGCGCCGGTATCAATATTCTTGTTGGGAAGCGGTGTATAGCTGCCGTCCTTATTATGGTTGAACTGCGAGAATACGAGGTTCCAGACCTCCAGCCAGCGCTCATTCTCGCCGCCCGGATACATCTCCGGATCACTCATATCACTGCCGTACGCTTCACCGCGGTCATAGAAAATCTCTGAGCACGGTCCGCACGGGCCCTCGCCGATATCCCAGAAGTTCTCGTCGCCCAGCTTGATGATGCGTTCTGCGGGCAGGCCGACCTTCTCATTCCACAGCTTGAACGCTTCTTCGTCCTCAGCATACACGGTAACGGAGATCCGGTCGCCATCGAAGCCGATCCACTCCTTGCCGGTAAGGAATTCCCAAGCCCAGGTAATGGCCTCCTCCTTGAAGTAATCGCCGATGGAGAAGTTCCCCAGCATCTCAAAGAACGTATGGTGACGGCGCGTCTTGCCCACGTTCTCAATATCATTGGTGCGGATACATTTCTGCGAATTGGTCAGGCGGGGATTCTCAGGAATCTCCCGGCCGTCGAAGTATGCCTTCAGCGGCGCCATGCCTGCATTAATCCACAGCAGCGAAGGGTCATTGTGCGGCACGAGCGAGGCGCTCGGCTCAATACGGTGACCTTTACTTTCAAAAAACTGCAGCCATTTGGAACGGATTTCACTTGCTTTCATCATGTACAGCTCCCGTCTCTTCATTAAATGCGGCACGCTGGCCGGATACGAAAATCAAAAACAAAAAACGCCCCTGAATGAAATTCAGGGACGATGATTATCGCGGTACCACCCTGGTTATCGCCTTGATCCGTGAATCACGGACAATTGCAGACGATCGCCTTGTGCGGCTGTTAACGGGTGCCCCCGGCGGGATTGTCCCCGCACTCCGAAATCAGCTTTCAGCCGGCCTGTCTCCCAGGTTCTCACACCCGATGCGAAAATCCGCAAAGGAACCTGTTCTCTGATGAAGCATTCTCCGGCGTACTTGTTTTCATCAACGCTTTGTCCGATTTGCTTTTTAACATTTCAAGTATAGCCAGCGGGTGGATATCTGTCAATCTTGTACCGAGAAATTCACTGAACATAAAAACACTAAGCTATTTAAGTCAAAATAAAGTAAGCTGATTAATGATAAATTTAAAATTTATGACTTCAAGCAATCACAGAAATAATAGGAGGCAACATGGAACTAACTATTGCTGATTTTACAGAATACCTTAAAGAGTATGAATTTTATTTAAGTGTTGAACGTAATTTATCTTTAAAATCGATTAAAGCTTATTTATCTGATTTAAATGGATTACATGCTTGGTACAACATTCATTCTTATGAACAAATTACAAAACAAGATTTAATTACATATTTAGAAGAACTGAACCTAAATAATATATTGAGTGATTCAACAATTAAAAGAAAATATATAACGATTAAAGCCTTTTTCAATTATCTTGTTCAAACTGAGAAAATATCAGTATCACCTGTTGCAACCTTTGGGAAGCATTTTAAAACAGCTAAACGAATCCCCAAAACACTATCTGTGACTGAGATTGAGCGTCTTCTAAACTCCCCTCAAGAGCACATGAAAGAATTATATACCCCCTTTAGAAAAATAATCTGTATAAGGAATAATGCAATTATTGAGTTGTTATATGTGATCGGAATCAGGATAGGAGAACTTGTTTCAATTAACTTAGAAGATATTGATTTAGAGGAGAATACGATTCTGATTTTTGGGAAAGGGCGTAAGGAACGTCTTCTATATATTTCAAGCGCAGAGGTAGTAAAAAAGATTAATTCTTGGCTCAGTCTTCGGGAAGAGCTAAACCCAAAATCAGACGCACTTTTCATCAATAAATATGGAGATCGACTTTCTATTTATTCTATAGAGGATATCTATGCCAAGTACAGAGATCTTGCAAATATCAGTAAAAAATCCACTCCTCACTACTTACGACATAGCTTTGCTACACATTTACTAAACAATGGGGCTGATCTTCGTTCTGTCCAAGAAATTCTGGGCCATACTAATGTCAGCACTACCCAAATCTACACAGAAGTTTCAGTAGAGCGAAAGAAGGAGGTCCTTAACAAATTCAATGCAAGAAATAATCTTAAATTATAGATAAGAACCTCCTAATAACTCAGAATTATTTGGAGGTTTTAAAATATGAGTGATTTAATATCCCTTATCCATGAGTTGTGGTTAAATTCAAAACAAATAAGTAAAAAGTACAATGTAGCACTAATTACCAATACACGTTCACAAACTAGAGAAATAAATGGTCAGCCGGTCAATTATTCTTTAAGTAATGAATTTTTTTCGGATGAAGAATACGATGAGGTATTTGAAGGTATTAAAAGAACTGGTTTTTTTGTCGAAACATTTTTTAATGAACCTGAATTTATCATGACTGTGCTTAGAGAGGCATACTACAAAAACAAAAGATTAGTTTATAATCTGGCAAGAAATGGTGAATATGTTGGCAAAAAATCGTTAATCCCATCTTTTTGCGACCTATTACACATTCCCTATACCGGAGCTGATGCGTTTGTTATTTCTCTTAGCAGAGCTAAATATACATATACTAAATTCTTAGAAAGCCACAATATTTTAGTACCAGATAGTTGGGTATTGTCGCCTACGGGATGGCTAGATAAAAGACCACCAGATGGAAAGAAAATTATCATTAAACCACTATATGAGTCCGCAAGTATCGGTTTAGGCTCTGAATCCATAATTGAGTTCAACTCAAAAAAAGCTCTCGAACTTCACGATTTATCCTATTCAAGTAACAAAAGTTTATTAATTCAAGAATTTATTGAAGGGTATGAATGTGAAGTTCCACTATTAATTTCAAGTACACCGTTTGCTTTTGAACCAGTTGGCATTTCAATAAATGATAAAAGATTATTAAATGAAGCAATAATAACTTTTGATCATTCTTATAATGATTCTTATGATTTTTACTCTTTAAACGAAGAGTTGCCAAAATCTATAATAGAAAAAACTAAAGAATCCGCCAAAATTATTTCTAATCTTGTTGGACTCAGAAATTATGGGAGAATCGATTTTCGAATTAATAACAATGGTATTCCTTACTTAATGGATATTGCTGCCTCTCCTTATACAACTAACCACAGTTCATTTTCTTTTGCATTTGCAAAATTGGGTTTCGAAACAAAGCATATTTATAGTTCAATTATTGCTTTAGCAACAAATGTGTAGGAATGTTCTAAAGTGACGAGAATTGTAAATCGGAAAATAGAAATAATCTACAATAAAAATTACAAGCCGCCTCTTTAGGAGATGATTGCTCATAAATCCATTGATCAAGGGCAACTGGGTCAAGATCTAATTTCTTATTAATCAGGTTTTCTAAAGCGAAAATTCGGTTTGTAATTTGTTGTTTTATTTTTTTATGGAATTCTGGAACACTTTGTTTTAAATCAACCAAATACTGCTTTGAAGTTTCCCAATTTTTATTTAGTATTTCAACAACTAAATATATATTTTTAATGTAATATTCATAAAAAGCATCCTCATTTGCTATAAGTATATTTTTCTTTAAATCGTCTACTACTTTATAGCAATTCTTGAAATCTTGCTTCAACAGAAAAATATTAGCGAGATTGAGCATTATTATAGCATCCTTCTCAGATGGTTTGTTAGATATTTGAGTTTTTAATTTGGCTATCGTTTCATCTACAATAGGGTTTTTAATTTCAAAATCTTCTCTTCTCATCTGTGATAAAAATTCAGTTAAATAAAGGTTGTTATATACCTTTTCTTTGGAAGGGTAATTGATGTATTTGTGATCGTTTATTAAACTTAGGCATCCATCTAAATGAGCTATAGCCATATCAAATTTACCTAAAACCATTAATATTCCAGCATAATTACAAAGTGAAAAATAATATTGAAGATAGTCCGATGACTGTTCGAAATAATTAACAGCATCTTCCATTGCAACTTTAGACATTGCCGGAGATTTATACAAAAAAGCTTTTCTTTGAATTGTTTTACCTAAATATTCAAAAAACTTATTATTCTGATTATTACTTATAAAAGCAAGCAACTTTAAAGCCGTTTGTTCTGTTTTATCGAAATGGCCCAATTTGTTTGAATATGTTGAAAACAGGGCAAATGAACAAATTGCCCATTCTTCTTTTTCATTCAGTTCAAGTTCATTAAGTAAAAACTCCAATCTATAAACATGGGATTTGATACGTTCAGTATTCATATCTAGCATAAGTGATACAAGAAGCTCCATACGAGCAACTTCTGACTTAAGTAATAAAGAACCAGTATCAGAAATGACTTTTAGTTTTTCATAAGCATTAGAATAGTCTTCCTCCAAATAGGCTTGACAAGCCTCTATCATATTATTGAAGGTACTCAGATAGACTTGCATATTATAGTTATCACTATTCTTTATCGTCTTTTCAAGTGTTTTTTTAATATAATCACACTCTCCAGGTTGAGATGCTACAAAAATATTCCGACAATAAGCTAATATAAAAAGTCCTACTATTTCCTGAACATGTATGCCTTCAACATCACCTAATGACAAGTGAACAGCACGTGTTAAGTAGTCCTCAGGTTTGTTTTCTTTTAAAAAATTGTAATATTGCAAATGGAATCTTGAATGTGTTCCGTGTAGCTTCATATAAAAAAAATTCTGAATAAAACTGTTTGAAAAAACATACTGTTTACCTTTTTTTAAGAATAAATTTTCACAACAATTGGTTAATATTTCGTCTATATTACTTTTACCTTTACATAAAAATCCAATTTCATTTATGCCAAAATCTCCAGTGATAATTGAAGAAGCTTTTAATATATCAGAATAATCTAACTTTTTATCACCTAACAGATCTAATCTATACTCAAGTAAAATTTTCAAGTCCAAATTTGCTTGATCTGAGGAAAGATTAGTTGATTTATTTAAATAGAGCCCTTCAACAACAATTTTAATAAAATCAATATTTGCACCACTTAGAGACATAATAGTTTCAAGATCATGTCCAGATAATGATAACTTGTACCCTAATTTTTTAAGTAGATCACCTATTTCATCTGATTTAGGCAATTCTAAATAAATATTTAAACCTTCCGTAAACATCATTTTTGAATTTAAGTAACTGCTTTGTTTTTCCTCATCGTCTGTTACTACAACTATCTTTACCTTTTTATTTTTAAGATTTTTTTGGGAATATCTTAACGCTTCGAGAAATGATTGAGATGATTTGTCCCAAAAGTGATAGCTATCTGCAATTATTAATATATTTTCTTCAGCTAAATGCGCTATTTTCTTTGCAAAAAAATTGATTTTTGAGTCGAATATCTCCTTCTTTTTAAAGGAATTTGATATTCCTATATTTATAAAGACAAAAATTTTAAACCCAAAATTAAAACCAATATTATTATGTTCAAAATAAGGATTGTTGACTTCTTCCGCTAATGTAATTGTTGAGTAAGGATCATTTAGTCCTCGCTTTCCTTCAATGTAGAAAGCAGCCCAGTTCTCATACTTATCGCGTATTTCTTTTAAGTAACTTTTTATTATCTCAGTTTTCCCGCCACCTAAGGGTCCATGTAAATGAACTATACTTATTTTAGGATTTTCCATTCCATTTATAATTTCCTTCTTAATCTCCAACTGCTTACTGGATAAGGTCACTTAGATTAAACCTCCAAATAATTCTGAGTTATTAGGATGTGTTTTTTTATAATCCATCCACTTTTTGTTTCATTAATAGGATATTCGACTTTCTTCATAATTCTCCTTTAATCTACCATTTCTTTCACAGATCTTTCACGAACGACATAATTAGTCAGCATTCTCCATTCATATCGTGTATTTGACCTACACGCACGGTTTCTGCCGATCATTCTGGCATTCTTACAAGGAAATAGTATTTACAGCGCTTACACACAGGCGTATAATTTAGTTATTCATAGCGTCGAGACGTAGCTCAGCTTGGTAGAGCGCTTGCTTCGGGAGTAAGAGGCCGCAGGTTCGAATCCTGTCGTCTCGACCATATCTAACATGATCTAATTAAGATTCGCGGCTTTGGGACCGCGATTTTTTGGCGTTTCATCCCCCTATTCTAATCAGACGACTACCTCCGCCCCACCCACAGCCGTCTTCTCAGCTCCATCTCCTCATAGATACGCTCCAGCGGCAAATGTATGGACTGGCCCGTAATATTAACAGGTGTGCCGGCGAGACGGAGGTTGATCGCCATCAGCCACCGCTTTAGTCCACGTTGTCGGGACAGGTAGGCTTTGGGATCAGCGAGGAAGATGCGGCGCAGCAGCATGATAAGATAGACAATGGCCGCCAGGCCAAACAGCACGGTGCAGGAAATTCCCAGCGTCCGCAGAAGGATGGCAAGATCCGTCGTAACCTCCCCGGATATTTTTAGCAGCCAGATCCCCAATACCACAAAAAGCAATGATCCTGCTAGCCGCGCTATCTTCGTATTCTAGGCAGGAACGCCGCCGGAATTAACGCCAGGATCGAGAAGGCAATCGTCCACATAAACGTATGATCGAAGGCAACGGCCACTGCGGCCGGGTCAGGAGTCAGGACGGAATTCAACTCATTTTGTAAAATAATTGCGATAACCGATACGCCGAAGGCGCCGCCAATCTGCTGCATAATACGGGTGGTGCTGCTGGCGTGCGGGATTTGCTTCGAGGACAGACCGATATAGGCAGAAGCCATAACCGGCAGAAAAACAGCTCCTAATCCAGCCCCCCTCACGATAAGAACCGCACTCAGAAAATAGTAACTCGTATCTGCGCCAAGCTGCGTCAGCGGCCAAGTGCCAAGGATGGTAAGGACCGTGCCGACGAGAACCACGGGTCTCGATCCGATCTGATCCGTCAATTTGCCGGCCAGTGATCTGGTCAGCAGCATGCCGATGCCTTGGGGAACGAGCAGCAGTCCGGAGATAAGCACAGATTCACCGCGGACTTGCTGGAGATATAACGGCAGCAGCAGCATTGCCCCGTAGGTGGTCAAACCGGATAGAAACAGCAATGTAGAGGACACTGTTAAGGAACGTACCCGGAACAGCATGACATCGATCAATGCTTCGCTTCCTTTGCGGAGAGCATACACCACGAATACTGCTAATAGCGCCACACCTGCTATAACGGGAACAAGAACCGCAGCATGACCGAAGCCGTGGTGGGAGCTGACTTCTCCAAGACCGTACAGGGTAAGCACGATAGCCGGAGACAGCAATAACAGTCCAGGCACATCCAGCCGCAGCGTGCGAGCATTGCGCACATCCTTGGGAAGTCCCTTCCACGCCACAATAATGGCAGCCACGCAAAGCGGAATATTGACGAAGAAGATCCATCTCCAGCTCAGATGATTGACGATTATTCCTCCCAGCACCGGTCCCAGAATCGGCCCAAGCAGCGCTGGCAGAGCAATGGTCGCCATTCTTTTGCCCATATTCTGACCTCCATAAGCACGTACGGCCAAGGTCTGCATGATAGGCATCAGCAAGCCCCCGCCGATCCCCTGAAGGGTACGGAAAAGAATCAGGCTCTCCACATTCCATGCCATGCTGCACAGTACAGAGCCGAGCAAAAACATCTCCAGCGAAAACAGCCACATCCTCCTTCCCCCAAACCGCTCCACTGCCCAGCCGCTTATCGGTATAACCATCGCGAGCGACAGCAGATATCCCGTCATTACCCACTGAATCGTGGACACGGAGGTGTTAAATTCCCGGACCAGCGTATCAATCGCCACATTGGTTATCGTCGTATCGAATAGCGGAGCCAGAATACCAAGCATAAGAATCCACATCAAATTCTTCGCTGCTGCCTGCTGTTCAGCCGGTTCAAGTGCGGGTTTAGCTTGCTTTTGCAAGTTCATCATCTCCCTTAGGTTGTCAAATAAGAAACTTTAAGTTTCTTATTTGAGCCTATGATATACTATCCAAATAGGAAACGCAACGAAATTCTCCAGTGGAGGTTGAGATAGATATGCCCACTTCTCAAGAACAGGATCAATTGAAGAACAGACGCAGAGGCAAGGAGCTGGAAGCCGCTATCCTGCAAGCTGTACGGGAAGAGTTGACAGAGCAGGGATATTCCAATCTTACGGTGGACAGTGTGGCCGAGCGGGCGGGAACAAGCAAAGCCGTACTCTACCGCCGGTGGGCCAACCGCGCTGAGCTTGTGCTTGCTGCCATCCGGGACCGTGTGCCCCTGCCGCTGGAGGAAGTGCCTGATCACGGGAATTTGAGGGATGATGTATGCGGGGTGCTGCGGGCTATGAACCAGAATAATATACAAGCAATGTTGAATGCTTTCTACGGGCTTGTAGCAGAAATGGGCGATATGCCGCTTGCCTCCTATATTTTCCCCCATGGGCGTCAAAACAGGACCATGTCGATTTTGCTAGAGCGGGCTGTTGAGCGGGGAGAAGTATCTGCCGAAGCCGTGACTCCCCGAATGCTCACTTTGCCGTCCGATCTGGCCCGCCATGAGCTGATGCTGTATAACGCACCCATGTCGGAGGAGACGATCGCCAATATTGTGGACGAGGTGTACCTTCCGCTGGTGTTGAAACGGTAATTCTTCATTCCCGTCCATAAGCTTTACGGCTTAAGTCATTCGCCCTTAATTTCTTTGCTGTGGGGCTAATGTTGCATATATTGCAACTCGGCATCTAGGATATGGGGATTCCCGGGAGATTGTTGCAGGAATTGCAGGATTATCTTCTTTAAGCCGCTTCAAGACAGGATATTCCTGCTTTTTGTACAACAATACGAGTAATCGTTGATTTAATGTGAGAGGAATGTTGTAGTTTAAGCAGGATTTTGAATCGGAATTATAAGTTGGAGTTGGAGGAGCAGCACGATAATCCGGCTGCAACCACAAACAGCCAGCCACCGGCAATCTGCCCGGCGGCTGGCTGTTTCTCTATCTTATTAGAAGTATTAGAAGTAACTTTACAGCTTCCAGATCCGGTACAGAATCACCGCTGCTTCTGCACGGGAAAGGGTATCTCCCGGAGCAAGCTTATTGTTCTTACCGTTCACTACGCCGTATTTCAGCAGGGCGGATACGCTGTCCTTGGCATAGGCGGAGATTTGACCGGCATCGGTGTAAGATGCTATCGATCCGCTGCCTTCAGCCGAGATACCGGCCGCCTTCAGGGCGCGCGCCGCAAGCACCATCATCTCCTGGCGGGTGATGACGCCCGCTGGCTTGAAGGTATTATCCGCATAGCCTGTGACGATACCGAGCTGCTTCGCGGCCGCAAGCTCCTTGCTATAGGCTGCGTTGCTCTGGACATCGCTGAAGCCTGCACCTGCTTCAGCAGCAGCCTTAAGCTCCAGCACCTTCACCAGCGAGGCTGTGAAGTCTGCTCTGTTCATAGGAGCGGCAGGCATGAAGCTGTTACCGCCCGGAAGGATATCGCGCGCAGCCATGGCAGCAGCTGCCTGCTTCGCCCATGACAGGCTGCCGAGATCTGTAAAAGCCGGCGGAGCGAAGGCTGCAGCAAATGTGCCGAACTCCGGAGTACGGAACACCAGAGCTTCCTTCGCCGCATCGTAACGGCTGTTCACTATAGCAGACAACGCGCCGTTGCCGGTGAGCGAACGGACTAGCAGGGACTCCAGGCTGCCGAGTTCTTCCGCTGACGCTTTGTAAGGAATAGAGACGGTCATCGCGCTGGTGCCAGACAAGGCTACCTTCTGCCCGCCTGCGAGCAGACTCAGCTCCACCACCGGACGGCTGCCGGTCTGCTGGAGAGCAGCGGCATTCAGGCCTTCGGCTGTGGATTGCTTGACACGGATGCTGACATATTCAGCAGTTGCTGTAATCCCTGCGAGCTGCTCACTTGGAATGGACAGCGTAGCAAGGCCGTTCTTGAGAACAAGCAGGTACTTCTCCTGCGTCTTCAGGCCTTGAAGCGGCAGCTGGGCTTCATAGGAGGCCACGCCGGTCTGGTTCGCCAGATCGATGATGATCTGCTTCCGCCCGTCTGCTGCCGGGGCCGCCTGCTTCAAGGCTTGCTGCCACAGCTCAGCCGTAACTACGGCCTTCGCCTCTGTGCCTTCGGCCTTCACGACAGGTCTAAGCGTCACCACACCATCCTTGCTGTCCATCTGCGCAGGCTTAGGCGCAGGCGTGCTGCTGCTGTAGCTGGTGCCGCCGGATACTGGTGCCGGTGTGGCTGTTGGTTCCGGCGTTGGGGTCGGCTTCGTCGGCGGTTCAGCGCCGTCTTTGGCCTTAAGCGTCAGCACGCCGAAGACGGAGGTGTCCTGATAGCCGTTGCCGGTGGTATCATTCCAGGCGGACACACTTTGCCGGACGCCGCTCTTGGCATCGTTAATCTGAGTGTCGAAGCCGACCTTGGTGCCGCCGGCTGGCGTGATTTTTTTGAACGGAATCTTCATTTCAAGCGTATAGTTAGTTCCGGTTATCTTGGTTGCCGACTCGAAGCCTGCACCAATGGCTGCCGGACTGAAGGAGGCTTCATTGTCGTAATTGACCCGGTATTGTCCGTCATCGCTCTCATAGAAGGTCGTGCGGCCGAAATTCTCATCCAGGAAAATCTCGACAGAATCCTGCTCCCATGCGTTAGCATTACTCTTGTCCAGTTGAGCGTCATTCACTTGGACCATCACATACAGATTCTGGTCATCCCACAGGGTACGCGTGGTTCCGCTTGCGCCCTGCCAGGCCATCTGGTAGCGGTTCACAGCCATCCCGGGCGCAGAGGCCCAGATTCCATCCGCTGCTCCGTCAATAACCGGCGTGCCGTAGACCGCCTCTGACACGTTGGCTTCCGCCGTATTCGGCTCATGCTCGGACATGAACTTGACCGGATCAATAACCGCGTAGTAAGCCGGCTTCGCCTGCAAATCCCTGTCGAACAGCAGCGGGCTTGACTCCGCTCTCCAGCTTGTGCGGTCATCCATGCCCCAGAAGGTTACCCGCGCGATATGGTCGGCATGGGCCTTGTAGAGATCCATCAGCCTCGCATACAGATAGCCTTGAGCAATCCGTTCCTTCTCTGTCTGCGTATTCAGGCTGCCGGCCTGAATATCCAGCTCGGTAATACTGACCTCTACGCCAAGGGAGA
The DNA here is from genome assembly GCF_042684125.1 of Paenibacillus rhizoplanae. Lineage (NCBI taxonomy): Bacteria > Bacillati > Bacillota > Bacilli > Caryophanales > Paenibacillaceae > Paenibacillus > Paenibacillus rhizoplanae. The sequence continues at coordinate 46,836 of NZ_JBHUKY010000079.1, forward strand.
TGAACTTCTCCAGCGACAGCTTGACGTTATCTGGATTCGTATTGATATTGTAGTGCGCCTGCATCCCCACACCATCAATCAGCAGCTTGCCGGGATGGGTCAACGCGTACTTGTCATTCAGTTCCTTGACCATACTGTAGATGGCCTGGGCCTTGTTCTGGTTATCGTCATTGTAATCATTGTAATACAGCTTGATATCCCATTCCGGATGCTGGTCCAGCACTTCTCTGGCCGCCAGGAACGCCTGCTCCAGATAGTCCGGGCCGATGGCATCATACCACGGAGCTTTACGCAGCGCCGCTTGCCAGTCGGAGGGATTGGACGGGTTATCATTCATCGCCTCGTTGACTACATCCCAGGAGATCACACGGTCTCCGAAATGCTCCATGACTCCCTTGATGTGTGTTCTAAGGTTAGCGAGTGCTTCATCACGCCCCAGAGGGACGGTTTTGCCCGCTGCATCCGTTGACAGATTCATCCATGCGGGAGACTGCTGATACCAGACCAGCACATGCCCATGCATCTTCATGCCTTCGGCAAGTACCTTGTTTACCATCGCATCGGCCGCTGTAAAAGTGAAGTTACCCTTGGTCGGCTGCAGCGCATCCGGCTTCATCGCATTGCCTGCGGTAGCGACATTGTGATGCATGTTCAGCAGGTCCAGCCGCACACCTTCCAGATCCTCGGCGGATAACGCGTTGCCGATCAGGAAGTCATTTTGATAGGCTGCTTTTAGCGGAATCAGATCTCTCTGAATATCCACCGGTGCGGTACCGGTATGCTCGAAATTAATATCATCGATGTAAAAGGAAGCGGTTGCATTATTGGAACTTTCAATGTACAGGGTCAGATGTTCGCCGCCGACGCTGTTATAGCGGTAGCTGCCCTCATATTTCACCCAGCCGTCAGCCGTACTGATCGTCTTGGGAGACAGCGTCACATAACTCGCACCTGAATCATTGCCCACCTGCGTGGACAGCTGGAGCTGCGCGCTCGCCGGTTCGATCAGCTTCACCCAGGCAGACAGGGTATATTCGCTGCCCTTGTCCACGTACTTCTCCACACGCAGGGAAGGCCCGTGCCAGGTGTTGGTTCTGCCCTCGACCTTCAGGGAATACGAACCGCCCTCGGTATGATTCGCTTCATTCGTTACGGTCAGCGTCTCGGTTCCGGCTCTGCCGGTGAAGCCGCCCTCTTGCTGATCTTCAAAAGTAACCTTACTGAACGGCAAAGCCGGTTCACGCACAGGCTCTTCCCCACCGCCCGGAGTGGACTCTGTCGTTATCAGAAGATCGCCAAGGTAGAAGGGAACTGTGGCTCCAGGACCGTTGGAGTTGATGCGCAAGGAGTGGTCCTGCTTGTCAGGGTCCGTGGCACTCGTGTCCACAGTAAATGTCTTCGTCAGTGTGACCGATTGCCCTGCCACATAGGGTGTTGCTGCATAATTTCCGTAGCTGTTCACTGTCTGCAGCGCTGCCTCTGCTCCCTCTGGGAGCGTCACCTTCGCGTCAACGTAGACAACGGCCGTTACGGTGTACGTTTTTCCATGCTGGAGGCCAAGATCGGTGAACTTGAAATCAACCCCATCCCAGTTATCCTTGCGGTTGTTTACGTATAATGCTGCACCATCGGCATTCCCTGCAAAAGGTACCTCCTTCACCGCGCTCAGGCTGGCTCCCCCAGACTGGCTAGTCTTGCCTGCACCATTCGCAAACGTCTCGTGATATACCGTGGTCTGTGCCTCGGCTGCCTGAGCAGCCGGAAGATACCCGCCTGCCGGAAGAAGCAGAAGGGCTGCCAGCAGCACCAGGGAGACTTGCTTGATTATTCTCTTCATGCGTTGCACTCCTCTGTATGAATTTGGGTTTCAATGAGTTAAGCGCTTACAGCTAATGTGGAAGCCTCCCCCTTCACCACCCAAATCGTAGCATACGGACCAAAGTGCGTCTTACCTGAAACTAAAGGTTGTACCGTGCTTTTTATAGTCTTTTTCAGCGGGGGTGGTGAGATTAAGCTAAATCAAAGAAGACCCCTGTATCAGGGATCTCCTCGTTGTCATCCTATGCTAGATCAGCTTGTGCGCATACCACTTCTTGCCCCGGAAGCGCCACAGGAATACAGCTCCGCGGACCGCCCACTCGCAGTTCATCGCCAGCCATACCCCCAGCACCCCGTAGCCCAGTACAATCCCGAGAATATAGCCAAAAATCACCCGGAACAGCCACATGGTCAGCATTGAAGCAATTGAGGTGAAACGGGAATCTCCCGCTGCCCGCAGGGCAGACGGCAGAATGAAGCTGAAGGCCCAGAGCGGAATCTGGGCGATCGCATTCACCAGCAGCACCACGAACAGATCATCGATAATCTCCGGCGGCGGGGAGAAAATCGACACCAGCGGATGGAACAGCGGCATCAGGATCAAGGCCACCAAGGCGTAAGAGGCGGAACCGATCCACAGGAAGGATTTGATGAATTTTCGGGCATCCGCCACATCCCCCCGTCCGATACACTGGCCAACCACGGTCACAATCGTCAGCGACAGTGCACTGGCCGGAATTTGAAAGACCATTGCCAGCGATCCGGCAATCGCATTGGTGGCGATGGCATACGTGCCCAGACTGACAATGAAGATCTGCGTCAGCAGCTTGCCGCCGTTGAAGAACATCTGCTCTGCGGCGAAGGGTACGCCGATGAACATGATTTTGCGCAGCATCGTAATCGGAACATGGAACAGGTCGCGGAGCTGCACACGCAGCACCGAATCGAACTTGAATAGATAGATCAAAGCACAGGCCATCCCCACATAACGCGCAATATTGACCGCAAGTGTCATGCCCAGCACACCCATGTCCAGCAGGTTAATAAAGACAACGTTGAGGATAACGTACAGCACGTTCATAATCAGCGACAGCATCAGCGAAGCCCGCGTCCGGCCCACGCCCCGCAGTGCACCGCATACGGCCTGAACCACGGCAATCCCCAGATATGAGATGCTGCTGCCGATCATATAGACCCGCGCATTGTCCAGCACATCGGCGGAGGCCGTCCCGAACAGCAAATTCAGAATTGGCGTATGGAAGGACATGAGCAGCAGACCAATTCCCACTGCAAGCAGCGAGACCGAGGTAACCGAACCGGCCGTAGCCTGGGAGACCATGCGGTCATTCCCGCTTCCTTTATACTGCGCAACCACCACCGTCCCCCCGGTCGCAATCGCCACAAATACATTGATCAGAAAAATATTCAGGGAATCCACCATATTCACCGCGCTGACCGCCGCCATCCCTGACGAGCTGATCATCGCAGTGTTGACCAGATTCAGCCCGATAATGAAGGCCTGGTCAATGAGAATAGGCAGAAACAGGGCGATAATTTGCCGGTAATCCATGCTGTCTCCGGACAGATATTTTTCCAGCCATTTCTTGGCCGGTTGACGAGCTTGAAGCTGCATACATTGATCACATTCTTTTCTGTAGAATAATTGCAGGCATACAATACATTCCTTCCAGTTTACTACAGATTCCACTCCAAGTCTGTGTTAAGTGTGGATTTCGTTCAGATTACCGGATAACATTCCCTGCTCCCTAAGTAAATTCCTGGGTCCTGCCGAAATATAGAATGAGAGTATTTACTTACGGAAGGAGGAGCCTATTATGAATAACGAGATCGTCAAAAGTCTGATCCAGCAGGTGACGGAAGATGTGTTATCCGAGAACCAAGCTGCCTTGGAGCAGAGTGGAAACAGCCAGGCCAGCATTCAATTAGCCGTACAATTGTCCGCCGTTACCACCCTTAAGATCCTTGAAAAGCTGGAGCTGATCGATAAGGATTAACCGCACAGTCTGCCTGTGCTACATACCCGTAAGGCACTCCGCGCAAAAAAACCGCAGGAAGCGAATTTCCGCCTGCGGTTTTTTTGCGCGC
>NZ_JBHUKY010000079.1:50946-76308 GCF_042684125.1 Paenibacillus rhizoplanae
CGGCGAATTCAGGGGCACTTGTGCTCCTCATTTACGCTGTCCGCCCGCTTTGGGCGTATTCAGGGGCACTTGTGCTCTTCATTTACGCTGTCCGCCCGCTTTGGGCGAATTCAGGGGCACTTGTGCTCTTCATTTACGCTGTCCGCCCGCTTTGGGCGAATTCAGGGGCACTTGTGCTCTTCATTTACGCTGTCCGCCCGTTTTGGGCGTATTCAGGGGCACTTGTGCTCTTCATTTACGCTGTCCGCCCGCTTTGGGCGTATTCAGGGGCACTTGTGCTCTTCATTCTGACGGCTCAGAGGGATTTATCCCTCTCATTTTCGCTCACCGCCCATTTTCAGCTGAATCAATGGGATTTTTCCCTTTCATTTTGACTGATCATCCACTTTTAGCCGTATCAATGGGATTTATCCCCTTCATTTCGGCTTATCATCCACTTTTAGCCGCATTAATGGGATTTATCCCTTTCATTTCGGCCTAGCACCCTACACACGGCCCGCTTCCTCATTAAGTCGCACCCAGTAAAATAAAATTTACTTTTCTCACTATATCGATCAATGTTCCAGTTTACGCGCGATTCACGGGTTCTGCGGCTGTATGGCTGCATGAAAAAGAGGCTGTCGCACTCAAGCAGATGAAGATAACTCTGCATGAGTAGCAACAGCCTCTGATTGATAAATTACTTTTTTCAGCATCCTCTATTACACTACAACTTATATGCGCTGCGCCTCCAGCTTCCGTCTAAGCTCAAGCGCTTCAATACCGGCCAGCAGCACTATTCCGATTCCGTGAGTATCATTGAGCTGCCAGGTCAGCTGCTCCATGTAATATAGTTTGTTGAAGGAATAGCCCGATCCCCGGCAGACGCCATAGACGTTCCCCTGATGATCGATGCAGTATTCGGCCAGCGCCATCCAGCCGCGTAACGCTGCATCGGCATATGGATACGGCTCTGTCAACCAACCTCTACGCACACCGCGTGCAAAAGCATACACGAACATCGAGGAACAGGATGCCTCCGCATAAGATTCGGGATCGGTCAGAACCTGATGCCATAATCCTGCGGCGTCCTGCAGCCGTAAATATCCTTCGCACAACAGCCGGTAATAATCCAGCAGTTCTTCCCGCTGCGGATGCTGCTCCGGCAGTACCTCCAGCAGCTCTGTCAGCGAGAACAGCACCCAGCCGTTGCCTCTGCCCCAGGCTACACCGTTCGGCTTGCCGAATTTATAGTCATATACATGATGCATAATGCCAAGCTCCGGCTGGAACAGGCGATCACGATAATGGAGAAATTGCGACACTGCATCATCCAAATAATCGATATCTCCCGTCAGCTGATAATAACGGCTCAGGAACGGAGTGCTCATATATAGATCATCGCACCACATCGTTCCCTGCATGAAATCGGTGGTGCCCCGTGTACGGTAGAGCGCCCCCTCCTTATCGCGGGACTGCGTATCTTGAATGTACCGGGCGATATACGCCGCTGTTTCCGGTGCTCCATGCAGCGGCTGTTCGGCATGGGCAGCCAGCATCGTCGCACCGAAGGAGCCGCAGTCATCCAGTGAGTCGATGAGCGCCAGCTGCTGGTTGATACCCGGAGCACCATAGCGGCTGCGGTCCCAGAGCGAATAAGTATGAAGCCGGGTACACTGCTCAATATGTCGTCTGGTATATGCGGTATAATGAGGATCGCCCAGAGCTTGACCGGTACGCAGCAGACCATATAGGGTTACCCCGAGCGGATAATTCCAGCGGCCGTAGAGCGCACTCTCCAGATAGGGCCTGACTGCGCCGCCAGGACGGTCCACCCGCCAAAAGCATTCCTCCGCCCCATCACCGAAGGGAGCATCCATAGAAGCCGCTTCCGCAGGCTGCGGTGCCGCCGATTGTAGAAACGGACCCAGATACAACCATGTCCCGGTCTGCCCTTCCACCGGATAAGGACTCACCAGCTTCACTGTGCCGTGGACTCCACTGGCGCCAGCTCCCTTATTCAAGGTTCCCTGCGGAGAGCAGCAGGGTGAAGCTTCCGCAAGAGCCGCGCTACACTCCGCTTCCACCTGGACCTCTGATGTGTTCCCAGCCTCCGCCGCTTCCAGGCGGAAGCCCCACCCGGGGCCGCCGCACACGGCCTCGACCAGCAGGTCATGGCTGCCGAAGCTCAGCGGCAGCACACACTCAAGGCCGGCACTCGCTTCGGCCTGGATGGCGGCAAGCCTGCCATCCACATAGACCTTGAGTGCCGCTACATCCCGGCTGCGGAGGACCAGCCGGGCGTCAGTTCCGCCGGGCGCTGTAACCGCCAGCCTGCTCCAGGCTAGCGCCTTCGCGCCGGGCACCGCGCCGAGCACGCGCGCGAGGTTCCCGCTCTGTGCCTTGCCATCCGGCCATCCGGCCGCCGGATACCAGGCACAGCGGGCCGCCAGCGCAGCTTCGGCGGCCTCTACGGCTTCGCCGCAGCGGACGCGCTGCGAAGGCTCCACGCGGTGCGCCGCAGCCTCTCCCTCTGGAGCGCCACCTCCCTCTGGAGCGCCGCCTCCCTCTGGAGCGCCGCCTCCCTCCGGCTGCAGCGCCCATCTGCTCTGCTGCGGAGCGCTGTAGATCCAGCCCTCACAGCCGCTGTGCTCCGCAGTCGGGGCCAGAAAATGCAGCGGAGCACCCTTCACGCTCCCGGTGCCAAAAATCCCGCCGCAGCCGGTGCCGACGGCGATACATTCCAGCAGGAAGTGATTCCAGCCTGCCTTCAGCCCGGTACGAAAGAACGCCTTGCGGTCCGGGAACACATCATCGTTGAGATTGGACGCGAACACAGCAACGCCGTTAACATAGACCGTTACCGGACCGAAGCAGCTGAGAGCGAGCGGAATATCGCTGTCCGTATCGCTCCACAGCTTCCCCCAGACATAGACAAATTCCCCGTCCCGCAGCTCAGGCAGCCGTTCTTTCAGGTTCAGCTCATACCGGCAATCCGCCAGCCGCGGGAAGCTGTTCTCCAGATGAACGCGATAGACCGGGGGCTGCGGCGGATTCGCACCAATATAGCGGTTCGCTATGATGGCAAGCATCGCTTCCGTATGCTCTCCGGCTGTGCGGACGATGGAATGGCGCGGATGAAAGTAGCCCCCCATCACAACGCCACCTCACCACCGGGGTACAGGGTGGAGCTGTACAGCCGTTTGGGCTGGGGCAGCTGTTGCCCGGGGTGCGCCGCTTGCAGCGGGAGTGCTTCACCGGCATAGACGGCGGCCAGGTCATCCGTATAAATAATGACCTGCTCGGTTCCGCTGCCCAGCAGATCCCCGTGCACGGCGTAGCCCTGCTCAGCGAACTCGGCAACGATATTCATATAGCCGTCATAGAGAGCAGGAAGCACAGCTTCGCCCCGACGGTACGCTAGAATATAGTCGGGTGCATCCGGCCAGAACCGGCTGACGGCTTCGACAATGGTCAGCCATCCGTCAGTGGTACGTTCTTCCTTCCACAGCTCCCGGCCGGACTGGTCCAGCAGGAACATGGCATCCTTGCCCCGGAGACCCTTGCCGTCATCCTCGCGGACCAGACGGTCAAGGCCCGCAATCTGCAGGCCGGGCAGGTCCGGGCGGAACCGCCCGAGCGCCAGATGCTGCGACTCGACAGATCCTTCATACCGCCATAGCTCGCGCCCGTTACGGTCGTACATCACTGTCACACTGCCGCCGATCACCAGCTCCGGTACCCCGTCTCCGTTCACATCGCCGACCCACAGGCAGTCCGCGTGATCCTCCAGATCCTTGCAGCTCCATAGCAGCTTGCCCTCCGCGCTGAGCAGATCATATCCGGCCATGATCTCATCGCGCCCGTCACCGTCCAGATCGAACACCCAGGGATAATGCCCCACATTGCCCTGGTGGGTCCAGAGCAGCCGGAAGTCCCGGTCCAGTGCCCATAACTGATGGTAGCGGTCTTTGAGAATGATGTCGGAAGGATAATCGCCGCCTGACAGGTTGGCAATAATGATACAGTCATGTGCCTCCTTCGCCGGCAGCGGATGAACCGCTTTGACCTTGCCCGTCGCCCCCTCCAGAATATGCAGCTGGTCATTCATCACACACAGTACCTCCAGCGCCCCGTCACCATCGATATCGGCAATCTGCGCCGGATAATCGGAGCCTTGGCTGCCTGCATCCGGGTCCGGCTTCCCCGTCTGCCACAGCAGACCGCCATCCAGATTATAAGCCGTCAGGCACTGCACCTGATGCGGAATATAACGGACATCCTGGCGGTTATCCGGCTGCACCAGCAGCAGTTCAGTCCGGCCGTCCCCGTCCAGATCGCCGAGCAGCATTTTACATCTTGGACCGGCGGCGGAGATATCCAGCCCGGCCAGCCGGTGCAATTTTTGAGTACGATCCCTATGATTCACTGTGAAATCCTCCTTCGCTCTATCCCTGTTCTGTATCAGCCTAGATCCATAGTCCGTTCCCCGGGCACCTCGACTACCGCACCGCCAACCTCCAGCCAGTCCTCCGGGAGGGCGAACCCGCCGGTAGACTGCACTGTGCGGGCATATTCAATGCCCAGATGCGGCAGCAAGCCCTTGATCCCGTACCGATTGAACAGGCCGACCAGACGTTCATCCATTCATCCAGCTATCCAAGCTTCAGGGAGCATAGACGACCAGGTCGCTATACTCCGCTATCAGCGGAGCCATTTGGCGGAAGCCAAGTCTGCCAGCGCCGAGCAACGGACCGAAGGACGATCCGTCATCCACCCAATGCAGCACCGGCAATCCATTGATGGCAAAAGTCACAGCAGCCCCCCGCTTCACCACCAGCAGCCGGTAGGCCTCCGTCATATCGGCGGTATCCGGGAGCGGATCAGCCCCTTGGGCGACAAGGTGGAAGCCGTAGCTTTTGCGCAGATTACAGGTGTGAAAAGCCCGCTCCTCCTCCCACATCCGGCGAAAATACGAGATATGATAGGCATCCATCTCCCCATGGTGGTACTGGTCATATTCGCCCGTGCGGACCGGCAGGGACGGGTCGAACAGATCCTTGCCCCCGGCACCCGCAGCCGCGAAGAACAGAATGGCCAGCCCCGGCTCGCGCAGCGGGCGGAACCTCCAGGAGATGGCAAGCTCCGCCGGAAAAACCTCAGGGCACCAGAAAACCACATTCGCCTTCTGTCCTTCCTCAGCCCCCCGGGTGCTCTCCAGCCTTAACCGCCCCTGCGGAAAAGTAACTGCGCCATCGCCTTCCATGTGGAAGCCTTCCACCTGAGCGGGACCCTCCAGCGTATTGCGGTAGATCTCACGCCAGCCATCAGGAATGTCTGCATCTGCCTGTTGCGTAGTCATTGATCCACCTCTCCTTTTCCGTTACCAGCACCTTCACCTGCTCCTATCACCTTACTAGCTCCAGCTTCCGCACCAGTTACATCCCCCGCTCCCGACACACCTTCCCGTGCAGGCAGAGACTCGGCAATCAGCTCCAGCGCAATGATCGTATTCAGCGACCACTGCGAGGCTTCGTTCGTATTCATCCAATCCACCTCATCCAGCGCTTCCGTATAAGTCACCTGCTTCTGCTCCGCTTGAAGATTGACGATGCCGAACGGGTTCTCAAGCAGAATGCTCCAGCAGCGTTCCGCCGTAGCCCGGTCATCCTTGACCCAAGCGCCGTAGGCGGCAATAGCCACACTCAGCACCGGATGCTCGAAGCGCTGCTTGCCTGTAATCGCACCTCCAGATCTAAGCAGCTTTTCTTCCTCCGGCAAGTTATAGAAGACACCGAACTCAGCAAGCATGTCCTCCCACTCCGGGTCCTCCAGCATCATCGCCAGCTCGAACCACACCTGCGGCCCACCCATGCAGATCGCCAAGTGCCGTCCCCAGTTGTCATCGCCCATGGGACTGAGAATACCCGTTGCGGGATCATATCCATAGGTTGGACCGGAGATCAGCCGCAGGTTGGCTGCTTTGATGCAGCCGATGCCTGTTAGGATTTTGTCGCGGTAGGCTGTATCCTCATAGCGTTCCCAGCGGGTCATCCAGCCCGAGCTGAACGCGGCCCAGTCCGGCCCCACCCGCACATGCGTCTTGAATTCGTCCTGCGGAAAATAAGCCCGCATCGGGTCCAGCGTCACCGTGGAATAATCCGCATCCTTCACACTGTCCATGATGTCGCCCGTCCGCTCATCCCCGGTGAGATAATAGAAATAGCGGTGCAGTCCCGCCATAGCAATCCGCGCTTCCTTGCAGCCGCAGCCCCAATGCACGACATTATGCCGGGAGCCAAGGCCTGCATATTCCCCGAAATGATACACATCCACCTCGCTGGTATGCCGGGTCATCGCTTCAGCCATCCGGTAAATATCCGCGCGTCCGGTCCGCAGGAAGCTCACCCACAGCCACATATTCGGCACCAGCTCGGCATTCTGCCAGGCACAGCCGCCCAGATCATAATTCCAGACATGGCGGACCGGATCATAGCTGTGCATGAAATCGCCGTAATCCCACAGGCCATACCACTTCCGCTGTTCAATCTCCTTCTGGTAAAAGCTGATGATCCCGTCCAGCCGCTCCTCCAGGTACGCCTTGGCCGGCGTGCTCCGGTCCGGCAGACTCCATAGTCCAAACGCCCGGCTGCGGTGGTAGTACTCGGGCTCACAGACCAGCAGCGGCGGTTCATCTGCCTGCTGCTGCATCTGCCGAAGCTGCCCGGAATCCGGCGTCCGCAAGGTACACCACAAGGTCAACTCGTTCGTATTGGCGATGCCGTAAGGGGTTGCCCGGAGTTCCTCTGCGCCTTCATAGGAGGACTCGACATGCGTCTTCGTATCATAGTGGCGCAGGTCCATCGCCTGCGCCTCCGGCGTCCATAACCAGACGGTTAACGCCGCTTCCGCGCCAGAGGTGCCGCTGATCTCCAGCCCGGACGGGTGCTTGCGCCAGAAATCCTTCACTCCGGCAGCCAGCCCCCCGCCGTCACAACCGATATAGCCCAGCCCTCCGGCTCTCCGGCCTTCAGCGCCCTTAATCCAGGTGCACTCTGGTCCGGTCCGCTTATGCACGGCATAATGTTCGGGGGAGTCCTGCACCAGCCGGAAGCTGTCCCAGACCGCAGAATCCTGGAGCAGGCTGGTGAAATAGGCATCCTCCACCGGGTCAAAGTGCTGGCTCTGCCCCTCAAGCTGTCCGGCAAACATATCGGCATATTTGCCCCGGGTTCTGCGGGTCTGGAGTGTCTTGGGGGATTCGCTGAAGATTCCCCCGCTGCCCGCCAGCCGGACATGGCGGTTATACAGCGGACCGCTAAGCGGCACCTTGAACAACAGGCCAAGCCCCTTGATGAAATCCTGCTGCGGGTTGCCGTCATAAAGGAAGGTATGCACCAGCCGGATGGACGCAAGCCCGGCATAGAAATAGAGCCTTAAAGTATAAGGAAGCCATTCCCGGGCTCCCCTTGTACTTCTATGCCGCCCGTCCAGCCGGATCACGGCACGCACCGGACCAGCTTCCTCCAGACTGGCCTTCAGCGTTACTCCGGTGAACCGTTCTTGCCGCAGCGTCAGCTCCCCGCTGAGGATGTCCCGCTGCTCGCGGAGACAGACCAGCTCGCTTCCGCTGCACACAAGCTGCTCTGCCGTGCAGGACTGCGGCGCTACGTCTGTAGCTGCACCCTCTGAATCTGCACCTGCATCCGTAACTGTACTCACATCTGTACTCACATCAGTATCTGCACTCACATTAACGCCTGCACTCACATCAGTATCTGCACTCACATCAGTATCTGCACCCACATCAGTATCTGCACCCACATCAGCATCTGCACTCACACCCACACCTGATCCCAACGCCGCCTCCACAGCTCCATAATGTCCGTGATTGCCATCCGGCTCCCCGGGTGCCGCCGTGTCCCGGCGGATGATCCGCGAGATTACGCCCGGGCCATGCTTGACCACGGTGCAACGAATGCTGCTGGTATCGACGATATAAGCCTCCTCCGTCTCTTCCACGGATACCTGGAAGGCTGCGGGCACAGCGCTCTGCCCGGCAGAGCGCTCCAGCGTATATCCTGCCGTACTCCCTTCAGGGCATACGGCAGAATGCAAAGACCATTTGATGCTGCCGTCCGGCCAATACGCAGCCGGGCGGCTCTGCAGCGGCAGGCGGGAGCCGTCATCCGCCCCGCCAAGATATAGCGCGGCCAGTTCTCCGCGCTTCAGATCTCCCTTGGACCAGGGGACACCCCAGGTCACCCCTGCAGCTGCAGCAGGCGGCTTCAGCCACCGTAACTGGACCGGCAGGGCCGAGGATAAAGAGGTCATCTTCTGTCATCTCCTTGATGGGACATCACCCGGACGAATGAACCGTTCCCGGAGCAGGAGGCTTGCAGACGCCGGGATCACATGAAGTTAGCCGCAGTCATTCTGAACCGGTTCCCGCTTAACGGGTCCCGTTCTCCTTCTTCCCCTCCTGCCGGCTCAATTCACGGTAACGTGTCGGAGTGATGTCCTCCTGTTTTTTGAAAATCCGGTTGAAATAGCTCTGCTGATAGCCGACCTGCAAGGCGACATCGTTCATCTTCAGATCCGTGTCCCGCAGCAGCTCCTTCGCCTTGGTGAGCCGCAGTTCCGTTACATAATCGATGAAATTCTGTCCGGTGACCCGCTTGAACGATTTGCTGAGCAGAAAAGGGCTGGTCCCTGTATAATCCGCACAGCTGTCCAGCGAGATATTGTCCATATAATGCTGCTGAATGTACAGCATCGCTTGATCAATCGTCCGCCTGATACCGGCGTCAGAGCGTTCGCACAGCTCCTTCAGGAAGGGAGCGATCACCTGCGTGCGGAACCAGGAGAGAATCAGGCCCGGCTCATGAATCTGCGAGAGACTGGCATACAGATTCCTGCCGCGCAGTAGCTGGCTCTGGGCCATCCCGGCCTCCAGCACGGCATGAAGGATCGCGCCGAGCAGATGCAGCATGCCCTGTTGTACGTCAATCACCTTCGCGCCGCCTGCGGAGAGCGTCTCCAGGAATTCCTCCAGCAGCCGGTCCGCCTCCTCCGCTTCACCGGTCCGCATCGCCTGAATCAGCCCGCGCTCCAGCGTGAAGGAATACTGCGGCATAGGTGTACCCTGCCCCTCCCGCTCCAGCTGCTCCAGGCTGATGATCTGGTTCCCGCCCCCGTACCTGCTGTGGCTGGCCGCCTGCTTCGCCGCCTCGAACGACCGCGGAATAGCGGAAATGCTCCCGATCCTTGCACTGTACGCCACCGTGGCCTGAAGCTTAAGCATCCGGCTAAGGGTAGCCGCCAGCTCTTCACCGAAGGCCCCCACGCGGGCCGGGTCCGGGCCGCTTCCCGGTTCCATCAGCAGCATACCGGAGGTAAGGTCATGCAGATTGACCGTCTCCGCCCGCCCGAAATGCTCCTTAGCAAGCTCCCCGATAATATTCACAGCCGCGAACGACACCAGACTCTCGTCACCGCTGCGGAACTTGGCCTCCAGACTGGAGATGCCGGTCAGCTGGATATACAGCACCACGAACGTACAGTTCTCCACTTCCCACTTGTACTGCTTCATCCGGCTCTGGAGATCCTGTTCGGAATAGGCATACAGATATCCCTGGAACAGCTGGTGGAGGAAGCTCTGCTGCACGTACGGAAGCTGCTCCGAAAGCGTGTACTCGAGGGCATGCTGTTGCCCGTGCAGGTTCTGCCAGTGCCGCTCGATCAGCGTCAGCTCATCCACCCGGTCCCCGGAGGCCGCATGCTCAGGGAGCAGCGTCTGAAGCAGGCGGCGGACCGGCGAATAGATCCGGCGGGAAGCAATCCAGGAGAGGACCGCCGCCAGCAGCAAGGCGGACAAGCTGACCAGGATAATGATCCGGGACAGCCGGACCACCGGAGAGGTTACGCTGGAGATTGGTGAAGCCGACACATACCGCCACTCACTGGCAATCCGCGAGAAATCACCATAGGTCACCGCATAAGTAATCCCGTCCCAGTCGTATAGAAATGATCCGCTGGCCTGGCTGCCCCTGGCTGTAATAGCTGCCTGGAGCGCCGTAACCAGCGGCGTGGGCGCATCCATTCCGCCCCCCGAGATGAACAGGCCGCCGGACTTCTGCTGCATGAAGACCTCCCCGGTGTTATACGGGGTCATGGTCCGCAGCATCGCCGATACCTTCTCTGTATCCATCCGCAGCAGCAGCGCCCCGAAGGGCTCACGGCTGCCGCCGGGGATGTGGTGCACCAGCGTCAGCTCCTTCTGCTCCGGGTTCACCGGATCAAAAGCCCATTCCGTCCAGTACGTGCTCCGCTCCTGCTTCAGCAGCTTCCCGTACAGCACTTCCTCCTCCGCAGACAACGTCCCGTACTCCGTCCCGAAGCGCACCGGCTGATTACCGGCCAGATACAGCTCAACCTGCCGCACCATGGAATTCGAGCCCTGCATGACTACCAGCGTCTTCGTAATATCCCAGGCCCGTTCATGATTCCGGGTGAAATCCATGTTGCTCAGTCCGTAATCGAACTTCGGATCGAACGCCCAGTGGGCCAGCATCAGCTCCAGATTGGACAATTGCTCATTAATGTTGTCCGCCCGCTGCTCAATCTGCCGGTTATGCATCCGGAGCAGCTCCTTTTCCAGACTCCCCCCGGCCATAAAATAGACCAGCAGCCCAATAATCAGCCCGGGAATGGACGAGACGATCAGCACAATAATTAGATTACTGCGGTAATAACGGCCCTTGCGTTCCGCCCGGGCCCCGGTATACCTGTTCCGCGCTCCTGCTGCTTCATTCTCCATTCGTTTCACCAGCCGAATCCTTAGTTTAGCGTTGCAGTCATGCAGCCGCAGCGGGGACAGACCGGCCGGAGACTGAAGCAGGACCGGACTTTACTTGCCGCCTGAGGCGTACAATTCATTCATTTCCTTCACCAGCTCATCCCCGCCAGTCTTCCGCCATACTTCAAAAGCGGACTTCAACCCGGCCTCATCCATCTGGCCGACAATAAATTTGATACGCGCATCGTTGATTACGTTATCCAGCTGCGAGCCTTTTTGCGTATAGACTGCCGAGATCAGTGCCTCCGCCGGATTGGTCACAATCGTCGCTTCATTCGTCTTCTGTACATCAGTTTGCTTCAGCCGCAGCGGCGTCTGCTTCACCTGCTTCGCCTTGTCCTCAGGGATAAACGGCAGCATCTGGTTCAGGCCTTCCACTTCCGATTCCAGCAGAACGGTATCGCTGGAGCGTTCGATATATCCGTCCACCAGCTTGTAATGCACCCCTTCAAGACCGTAATTCAGCATCGTCTGCAGATCCTCATCATTCAGCCGGTCCAGGAAGGCCAGCACCTGCTTCAGCTCCTCCTCGGTTTTGACCGAAGACTTCGGAATCGCCAGCATGCCGGAGAAGCCGGAGGTCGGGAGGGTATGCAGCGCGCCGTCCGCTCCGCTCACACCGCCGATAACATCCATATAATGGCGTTCCGGCTCGTCTTTGCCTTCCTTTTGCAGAGCGGCATGAATCTTGTCATCCAGCCGTGCCGCGTTATCGACCACATCGACAATGACACCGGCCTTGTTGTTGACGACCGGATCATTCCATTTGGAGCTGTCCATCACCGCGAAGTCGGCGTTGATCAACTGCTCGTCGTACAGCTTTTCCATAAATTTAAGCGCTTCCAAATAACCTGGGTATTCGTGCTCAGGCACCAGCTTGCCCTCCTGCACGCCCCACTTGTTCGGGGAACCGAACCACAGCTTCATCGTATCGAAGCCGCTGGCCCACTGGCCGGTCCACTTGACCAGCACCATGCCGTAAGTATCCGCCTGACCGTTGCCGTCCGGGTCCTGCTCCTTGAACGCTTGCAGCATCGAATAGAACTCATCCACGGTCTTCGGGTTCTCAAGCCCCAGCTTCTCCATCCAGTCCTTGCGGAACACCACGCCGTTACGTCCCAGCGCCCGCCCCCTGTAGATCCCGTAATTCTTGCCGTCGATGGCCGAGTTATTCAGAATGACCTCCTTCGCCCCGCTGAGATTCGGATAATCCTTGAGATACGGACCCACCTCCCAGAAAGCGCCGGATCTGGCCGCATTGACGAAGCTGGATGCCTTCACATCACCTACATACATAATATCAGGCAGCTTGCCGGAAGCCAGCGTAATATTGAATTTGTCGGCATAGGATGCATTCGGCACCCATTCGAAGTGGATTTTGGTATTCGTCAGCTCCTCCAGCTTGGCGGCCACCGGACTGCCGTCCTTCGGATAATTGGTTTTGAAAATCGGCAGCATCAACGTCAGCTCAAGCGGCTTCTCCCCCTTAGCTGTACTGTCTGCCTTCCCGTTGTCCCCGGCAGGCTCCTTCTGTCCCGCTCCCGCATTCTCCCCATTGCCGCCGCAGCCGGACAATACACTTAGCATCATCATCATAGCCAGCAGCATGAACAACCCTTTTTTCGCAGACCGTGAACCTCTGCTCCGCTTCATCTTCTTCATCACTTGGCCTCCCTTTATATGTTGACTAACCGCTTACCCTTTGACTGAACCCAGCATCACCCCTTTGGCAAAATGCTTCTGCAGAAACGGATAGACGCACATAATCGGCAGGGTGCCGACTACGATTACGGCCATTTTGATTGACTGCTCCGGCGGCTGCACGAAATTCGGGTCCATGGAGCTGAGATCTCCCGCTGCCGACTGTGACAGCATGACGATCTGACGCAGCATCACCTGGAGCGGCCACTTGGACGGATCATTAATATAGAGCAGCGCCGAGAAGAAGTTATTCCAGTGTCCCACCGCATAAAAAAGGGTGAACGTCGCCAGCACAGGCTTCGACAGCGGCAGCACAATCCTCCACAGCAGCCCCAGCTCGGTACAGCCGTCGATGCGGGCCGCCTCCTCCATCTCAGCGGGAAGCTCCTGGAAGAAGTTCTTCACGATAATCAGATTGAAGGCGCTGATCGCCCCCGGAAGAATCAAGGCATTCAGCGTATCGAGTAGTTGCAGCTCGCGGATCACCAGATAGGTGGGAATCATCCCGCCCCCGAACAGCATGGTGAAGATGACCAGATTGAGGATCAGATTGCGGCCCATCAGGTACCGCTTCGCCATCGGATACGCCATCGTGACTGTGAAGAACAAATTGACTGCCGTCCCGATCACCGTCACATACAGCGACACCCCGATGCTGCGGACAATGGTATCCGTGGAGAAAATAAACCGGTACGCGTCCAGCGAGATAGTCGTCGGAATCAGAAAGACAGCGCGCTTCGTAATTTCCGCCTCGGTGGCGAAGGAACCGGCGACTACAAACAGGAACGGCAGGATTGCCGCGATCCCGATGATGCCCAGCACCACGTAATTAAAGACGTCAAAGGTAATCTCTCCGGCGTTCCGGTAACGTTTAGCCACACTCTTGACCTCCTTTTCAATATAATCCAGATTCGCCCGACTTCTTGGCGAGCCAGTTGGTGCCGAGCACCAGCACGACCCCGATCACTGATTTGAACAGGCCGACGGCGGTGCTATAGCTGAATGCCCCCTGCGTAATCCCCAGCGCATACACATAGGTATCGAAGACCTCGGCCACCTCGCGGTTCAGCGCATTCATCATCAGATAGATCTGCTCGAAGCCGTTATCCAGAATCGTGCCCATCCGCAGAATCAGCAGAATGACAATCGTGCTGCGGATTGCGGGCAGCGTAATATGCCAGGTCTGGCGCCAGCGGCTGGCCCCGTCCACCACGGCTGCTTCATACTGCTCCACATCGACACCGGCCAGAGCAGCGAGGAAAATAATCGTCCCCCAGCCGCATTCCTTCCAGATGGTCTGCAGAATAATCATCGGGCGGAACCAGTCGGGATTGGCGAGGAAATCAATTTTGCGCCCGGTGGCCGCGAACAGGAATTCGTTGACCGCGCCGCCCTGTGTCGTAAGGAACACGTAGGAGATACTGGCGACGATGACCATAGAGATGAAGTGGGGGACATAGATCAGCGTCTGAATCGTCCTTTTGTAGAAGGAGAGACGGACTTCATTCAGCAGCAGCGCCAGGATGATCGGTGCCGGGAAAAAGAACACCAGATTATACAGCGACAGCACCAGCGTATTGCGCAGCAGCATGAAGAAATCAGGATTCTGAAAAAACGTGCGGAAATGCTCCAGGCCGACCCAGCTGCTCTTCCAAAAGCCCAGAAAAGGCTGATAATCCTTAAACGCGAGCAGCACTCCCCACATCGGCACATATTTGAACAGCAGGAAATACAGGAGTCCGGGGCTGAGCAGAATATAGAGCCATTTGTCCCGCTTCAGACGTCTGAAGCGCTGCTCCCGCCTGCTGCGGCGGAAGCTTGTACCTGCGCTTACCTCTGCTGCCCCCAATGCCGCTCCTTGCTTCATTTACATTCACCTCCGTATGGATAAGCAGCCTCCGCTACTACACTTCACTACATTGCCGTGGCTGCGCTTTCTATTATGGTTGGCGGGTGTTTTTCCGGCAATCGGACTTTTTGGACAGCGCTTTGTACGGCTTCTGCACCGCTTCCGCAATAAAGTCCAAAACCGGCAAAACTTTACTATTGCCGTGGAGGCAGGACACTATATAAATTAAACCTTGTAAATTCTCAGTATGGGATAGCCGTGACTCCAGAGAAGTTTTGGGCTCCCGGCCGCTGCCCTTCTGCAGATTTCTTGATTTATACCGTTTTTAACGGTTGAAATCCGCAGACAGCTGATGCTTCCGAAGCGAGCTTTCCTGCGGAAAGCTTTCAGGCGGTCGCTACCGCTCCTACGGCTCCAAAATCCCCCTCCGCCACTCCTCCCAAAATTTATGTTTTCAAGTTCAAACTATATAGCTTAGGGATGGGGAATAGAAAGATAAGATCATACAGAGCCTGTGTGGGGCTTTTTCCAGGAGGTCAAAAGAAATGCAGCAAAAGCTATATTACGGTGCCGCATGGTACCCCGAGCTGTGGGGGGAGGCTGAGCGGCAGCAGGATCTTCAGCTCATGCAGGAGACTGGCATTAATCTGGTACGTATGGGCGAATTCATCTGGTCGCTGCTGGAGCCGGAGGAAGACTCCATCGATGTCCGGCCGTTCGCTGAGCATATCCGGCAGCTCCATGCCCATGGCATCGACACGGTTATGTGTACGCCTACCGCGACCCCGCCAATCTGGCTCACTCACGGGCATCCGGAGCGCCTATTCGTCCGGGCAGACGGTGCAGTGATGAGCCACGGGTCCAGACAGCATGTCTGCACGAATAACCCTTATTTCCGGCAGCGGGCTGCGCTGATCACGGAAGAGCTGGCCCGGGTGCTGGGACAGCTCCCCGGCCTAGTCGCCTGGCAGCTCGACAACGAGCTGAAGGCACATGTGGCGGAATGTATGTGCGGGTCCTGCCGCTCCTTGTGGCAGGAATGGCTGGAGCACCGTTACGGCAGCATCCTTGAGCTGAATGCGGCGTGGGGAACCGGCGTGTGGAGCCACACCTACCAGCGGTTCGATCAGGTGCCGCAGCCCGTGGCTACGCCTTTCCTGCATAATTCATCGCTCGTCACCCAGTACCGCTTGTTCCAAATGGAGAAGGTCGCGGATTTCGCAGGGGAACAGGCGGCGATCATCCGCCGCTATTCGGCGGCTCCGATCACGCACAACAGCAACGTGCCTTTTCATCTGGACAATGAGCAGCTGTTCGCTACGCTTGATTTCGCTTCGTTCGATACCTATGCTTCCCAGGCTAACAGGCACGCCTATCTGCTGAACTGTGATCTGTGGCGCGGGTTCAAGCCCAGGCGGGATTTCTGGCTGATGGAGACCGGCCCGGCCTATGCCGCTTCGCTCACAAGCTACGGCGAGCCGCACCCGGATGGCTATCTCACCGCCGAAGCCGTGGCCGCCTACGCGCTAGGGGCAGGCGCCTTCTGCTACTGGCTGTGGCGGCAGCAGCGAACGGGCAGCGAACAGACGCACAGCTCGATTATCAGCGCCTGGGGTCAGCCTGCACTCGGGTATGACAATGTGCGCGCAGCTTCCGCCGCCAGGCTGCGGATCGAGCCGCACATGCTGAATACCCGGCCGCTCAAGGCCGAGGTGGCGATTGCTTATTCGGACCGGGCCAAGGCGTTTCTGGCCACGGAGCCGCACCGGCAGCTGAACTACCGTTCCCTGCTCGGGGACTTTTACAGACGGATTCTCGATCAGGGGGTTCACCGTGACCTGCTGCCGGAAGGCGGCGATTTACGCGGCTATAAGCTGCTGTTCACGCCTTTTGTCCATTATCTGTCGCCGGAATACATGCAGAAGGCACTCGCCTTCGCTGAAGCCGGCGGCATCTGGATCGTCGGCCCGCTTAGCGGAGGGCGTACCGCCGAGCATACCCTGCATACAGATGCTGCGCTGGGGGAACTGGAGCGCTTCGCCGGAGTGAATACCACCTTCGTCTACCCGATGGAGGGGACGGGCAGCATCGGGGAGGCCTTCGGCTGCTCCGCACCGCTATCCCTGTGGAGCGCGGTATTCGAGCCGCTGCCGGGCGGGGCTTCCGTGATCGGCGTTATCAAGGAAGGCCGGACGCCGGGCTTGGCCTACCTGACCGAGCAGCCCTATGGCCAGGGAGCCATCGTCATGCTCGGCTCGCTGCCCTCGGGCGGCGAGGGCGACAAGCAGCTGAGCGCGCTGATTGAGCATTACGCCGCCCGGGCCGGGGTCACCCTGCGCAGCGATGTCACGCCGGGCACCATCCTCTGCCCGAGACGCGGCGCTTCCGGAGACCTGTGGACGCTCGTCAACATGGACGGGCTTGGCGGCAGCGTCACCCTGCCGCGCAGCGGGCAGGATGTGTTGACCGGCGCTGCTGTGCCCGCCGATCCACTGTCCATTGGCGCTTATGAATACAGGCTGATTGCCCTGTAGTTGTGAATCATACTCCTCCTGCAGATGGCGGAGAACGCTGTCTCCCAACACACAAGTGGAAAAACGCAGCTTACTACTCTGGTTTCCAAGGGATTTCCGGAAGCAAGTGGATTAACATTAACGACAACTAATTTTGGTCGTTTAGGCCAGTTTTGGGGAAATGGGTTCATTTAAGTGCTGTTTATCCAATTACTGTTTTGGCAGAGCGCGGTTGCCGGTCACAACACAAAAACACCCGGCAGCATCTCCCGCCGCCGGGTGTTTTCCTTTTACCATATCTGCTTATACGTTAGTCTTCTCTGCTTCTTCCGCCTGCTGGAGCAGCCCGATCTGATGCAAATGATTCAGCAGCTGCTGGTAATGGTCGGCCTTCTTCTGGACGGTAAGAACCAGCTTACGGAACTGGTCTGAGTCCTGGCCTGATTTCTCCAAAATGCGCAGCAGGTCACCGTTGATCTGCTCGACGTCCTCCATGCTGCTGTCCTGGGACTCCTGAATTTTCTCCAGATGCTCGAAGACCTGCTCTTCAGCGACTACAATCTCATTCATATATATAGTAGATTCGCCGATCTTCGCCGTGGTCTCGTTCATCGCGAGCGTCCCATCCCCGGACTTGCTATGGATCTGCTCCATGACACGGGTCATTCCTGAGAGTGAACCCATGATCTCGTTCACATGGCTGCGGGTGCCGTCAGCAAGCTTACGGATCTCCGTGGAGACAACGGCGAAGCCGCGTCCATGCTCACCGGCCCGCGCCGCCTCAATCGCCGCATTCAGCGAGAGCAGATTCGTCTGCTCGGCAATCTCCGTAATAATCTTCGCCAACTGCTCGATGCTCCGGAAATGCTGCCGCAGCTCCTCATTCAAGGTTACGAATTCAGTGAATACCGCCGATGCCTTCTGCATTTCCGCAGAAATCTGGATATTGGCTTCCTTGGCAAATTCGATTTTGTTGGAAGAGTAGGACAAGCTGCCGTACATTTCATTAATCAGATCTTCAGTCTGTCCGTTGTTGGTTTTCAAATGCTCCAGCAGCTGCTGGGTTCCGGCGATTTGGCTGATCATCTCCCCGCCGCCTGCCCGCAAGGCCTCAAACTCCTCCACCAGTTGGGCCTCTTCCTTCAGGATAGCTCCAGTCTCAAGGCGGATCTGCTCCGCCAAGGCATAAGCGTGTTCCCCATAAGACACCGTGCCTGAAGTATGTGCAGACGGCTCTCCGCTATCGTTACCGCTGTGAGGTACAGGTGCGTTAGTGCCTGCTTCCTCTACTGCGACTTTTCCCTCTGCCATAACCGTTCCCGTAGCTGCGGTCATATGCTTAGCCGCAATCACACGCTCTGCCATGGCTCTATCCGCTAACCCGCTTGTATTACTGTGACTTTGAACGCCTTCAGCAGAGGGGGTTCTCCCCCAAGCTGTGCGCAGTTTGCTTAACCACTGCATCCGATTTCAACTCTCCCTTATTCAACCAGCAGCAGAATCATGGTCTGATTGGCATGCTTAGTATAATATTGCTCTCCATAGCTGATGAAGCCTGTAGTGTTGCCGCAGAACCCAAGCATCATCTTGTCAAAAGCTCCCCAAAGACCGTCCCGTGTAAACAGCTGGTCCCGCAGCGTACAGTTAATATTGAGGACAAACGAAGGCTTGAACGGACTGCCGCCCAGCGTCTCCTCCAGCACTGCCAGCGGATCAGCTGAACTCAGCAGCTCCACATAAGTACTAGACATAATTTGGCTGTAAAAGGTGACAGAGCCGTCTGGATGAACCGCCTTCGGGGAGGCTATGATCAGATCATCCTCGTATCTTTTGCCCAGCGGGCTGCTCAGAAAATGCTCTGCCAGCTCCTTCTCCGGCACGCCCAGGACACGCGCGTATTCCCCGGCTGCAGGCCGGCCATTGAAGGAATAGACCCTTCTGCCGAACACATCGGCTTCTGTCACCAGCAGCGTCTTCCCGGCCGGGACATATATATTCTCTTTGACCAGGGCAGTGCGTGCAGGCATATTGAAATAAATCCCCAGGTTCCGCACCCGGCGGGTTCCTATAAAAAGGTAAGTCTCGCCGCGCTCATCGTCAGCCGCACTGCCGCCAACCACCTTGAATTGCGGGTCCATAAAATACAGCGAGGAGAGCAGCATTTCTTCCATCCCGCCTGTGCCGTCACAGAGCAGCAGCAGAAATGCGTTAGGGTTGCCCTGGACATTGCGGTATGCAGTCTCCAGCGTACTTGCGCTAAGCACGGGAGGGTGCAGAATGCCCACAATATCTGCTATACCGGCTTCGTATTCAAAACCAGTAATTACGCCGCTGCGGTAGCCCTGCGGAGTATATTCCCCCTTGGTTGAGCACAATACAGCCCGCGAAGGCGCATGACGGGATAATTCCCGCACAGCCGCAGCCTCAGCGAACAGCACCAGCCCACGGTTCACGTTCAGCTCCTCCAGATGGCGCCTGGCCTCGTCCAAGGTGTTAAAAGATACAGCAATCATTATGTATACCAAACCTTCCTTTGCGGAAAATTCTCCCGCATACTGTTACTGAAAAATTAAGCTATAATTTTCAATACTACTCATGGTAAATCCAGAACCGGGTTCATTGTCTGTGAACAATGTCGCAGCCTGTGCCGAGTTTCCCTGGAACGAGGTTGAGCCCTTCCTGCAAACCCTGTATCATGAATATATCACAGATCACAGAAAAGAGGCTTCGGCATATGACCTATTCCCAACGCTCCACCCACCCTGCTGCCGCATCCGACTATACGTACCTGGAGTATCAAATCGGCATAGCCGCCGATGAATTGGCAGTTGCTGTGAAGGCGCAGGACGAGCCCCGGGCAGAAGCTATCCGGCTTAAGATTGCTGAACTCGAAGACAAGCTTGCACTACTTGAGGATTAAGTACAACTGCTCTATCCCAACCATGGAAGGAAGGCTGATACAATGGCGATACGCGGATATTACTTTGCAATGGAAGATGAACTGGTACAGCAGATTGTAGCAGGCAGCACCCAGCTTGGGAGCTTGAACATAGACAAATACCCGGGGCTGGATATCGACCGCACCTGGGAGGCGATTCACTACCTGCTATGCGGTGATATATCGGACGGGCCTGCGCCACTTGGATATGTGGTTCCGCTGCATTCAGACCAAGGCATCGAGTTTGGGGCATACGGGGCATTCTGCCTGCGTGCCGCACAAGTGGCCGAAGCGCTTGACGCTATTTTCCAGCTGGATGAAGCGCAGCTGCGCCTGCGGTATGATTTCCGGACCATGGCCAAGGAGGAGGTCTACCCGCTGGACCCTGATACGGTCTCTGACGATGACGCGGATGCGTTCTTTGCCTACCTGCTCCAGTTCTTCACCGAGATCCAGCGCTTCTACAGCCAGACTGTGGCCGCTGGTAAAGGCATTATTTTCTATTTGTTTTGAAGCCTGACTCGCCCGCCTGATGGCGGGCTGGACGGGTGAGGTGCGTACGCTGAATTCAGGGGCACTTGTGCTCCTGATTTGCTCATTTCGGCCGTTTGCACTGAATTCAAGTGCACTAATGCTCCTCATTTCCGCTCGCCGCTGACTTTTGCCGAATTCGGGTGCACTAATGCTCCTGATTTGCTCATTTCGGCCGTTTGCGCCGAATTCAAGTGCACTAATGCTCCTCATTTCCGCTCGCCGCTGACTTTTGCCGAATTCGGGTGCACTAATGCTCCTGATTTGCTCATTTCGGCCGTTTGCACTGAATTCAAGTGCACTAATGCTCCTCATTTCCGCTCGCCGCTGACTTTTGCCGAATTCGGGTGCACTAATGCTCCTGATTTGCTCATTTCGGCCGTTTGCGCCGAATTCAAGTGCACTAATGCTCCTCATTTCCGCTCGCCGCTGACTTTTGCCGAATTCGGGTGCACTAATGCTCCTGAATGGCTCATTTCGGCCGTTTGCGCTAAATTCAAGGGCACTTGTGCCCCTCATTTGCCTCCCTCTTCCCACCCGGCAGCCTATTAGAGGGATTTATACACTTGATTTCCTCATTCAAGGTATTTCCGGCAAGATTAGAGGGATTTATACACTTGATTCCCTCATTCAGGGTATTTCCGGCAAGATTAGAGGGATTATCCCTCTAATCTCATCATATCCAGCTACGCTTCCGGCCTATGGTGGTCAGAGAAGAAGGCGGGAGACCGTCTCACCTTCCGCGACCACCAAAAAAGGCTATCCCTGTCACTGCTGACAGCGGGATAGCCAAATCACTCAGTTACTTCACACCATTCTCATTCTAGCTCACCTGGCTCAACTTCCGGCCCGCTCTACTCGCCTTCCGCAATCCATCACCCGGCAGCTTCCGCTTAGACCAGCTTCACCAGGCTGTAATTCTTCTTGCCCTTGCGGACGATGATGAACTTGCCGCCGATGGCATCTGCAGCTGAAATCTCCGTCTCCAGCTCATTCACACGCTCCCCGTTGATCGAGATTGCGCCCTTGGTAATATCTTCACGCGCCTGGCGTTTGGACGGCTCCACTCCCAGGTCCACGAGCCAGTCTACAATGTTCTTGGTCTCAGTGCCCGCTGTGAAGGTCGGCATTTCCTTGAAGCCTTCCTCAATTTCGTCCGCAGTCAGGGAGCGGATATCGCCGCTGAACAGTGCCGCGCTGATACGTTTGGCCTGCTCCAGCAGCTCCTCGCTGTGCACGAAGCGGGTCATTTCCTCGGCCAGCGCTTTTTGCGCTTCGCGTTTATGCGGCTCAGTGGCTACCTTCTCCTCAAGCGCCTCAATCTCTTCCTTGCTCAGGAAGGTGAAGTACTTCAGGTATTTAACCACATCACGGTCATCGGTGTTCGCCCAGAACTGGTAGAACTCGTAAGGCGTGGTCTGCTTCGGATCGAGCCAGATGGCGCCGCCGGCGGATTTGCCGAACTTCGTGCCGTCAGCCTTCAGCATAAGCGGAATGGTCAGGCCGAAGGCTTTGGCTTCGTTGCCTTCTTTTTTACGGATCAGATCCAGGCCGCTGGTAATATTGCCCCATTGGTCCGAGCCGCCGATCTGCAGCTGCACATCCTCGTGCTGAAACAGGTGCAGGTAGTCCATAGACTGCAGGATCTGGTAGGAGAATTCGGTGAACGAGATCCCGCTGTCCAGACGGCTGGCGACAACATCCTTGGCGAGCATGGTGTTGATGCTGAAGTTTTTGCCGATATCGCGCAGGAATTCGATAACATTCATATCCTTGGTCCAGTCGTAGTTGTTCACCATCCGCACCTGGTTGTCGCCGTCAGTAAGGAACAGCTTCTTCATCTGGGCGGTCAGGGCGTCCACATTCGCCTGCACCTGCTCCAGCGTCTGCAAAGAGCGCTCACTCTGGCGTCCGCTCGGATCGCCGATCGTTCCCGTAGCTCCCCCGATCAGAATGACCGGACGGTGGCCGGCCAGCTGGAAGCGCCGCAGCATCATGAACGGAATCAGGTGGCCGATATGCATGCTGTCGCCTGTCGGGTCCACGCCGCAATACAGCGATACCGCCTTCGTATTCGTTAATTCACGCAGTCCGTCCGCATCTGTCTGCTGGTTAATGGCATCGCGCCATAATAGCTCGTCGATAATGTTCAACATGTACAGCCCCTTTTGTGTATGTGATTGTTCTATATCCCTTGATATCCGTCAAAAAAACCGCAGCTATACCGCATCAGCCTCAGAAGCTTAAGCCCGCCACGCACCCAGCCAGCAAACCGCACAGACAACAAAAAATCGCCCCTTGTCTATTCAGACACAGGGACGATTAGTATTAACCGTGTTACCACCCAAATTGCACAGACCTAATACCGCAGGCAGGTCCGTACCACTCTCAGGCGAGTTATCGTTCGCTTAGCTCCGCTTGGCATTACCCAAGATACTCCCGAGGCGTAATTCGCAGTCCGCTTGTGTGTACCGGGTTCCATCGACCCCCGGCTCTCTGGGAACAGGGACAAGGCTGCTACTGGCTCGTTCAACGTATACCAACTATAAGATTACAGAAAGTATAGCCGCTCCGCAAAAGGTTGTCAATGCAGAGCACCACCGCAATTAAACCGCCTGCTCCGGCAGCGAGAAAAATGTTACATGCACCTGAATCCGTGATACATTAGGTAGAGGAAACAACCGTTCTTCAAAGCACATTACATTACCTTAAGACAAAGGAGAGTCAGCAGCTTATGAAGAGTATCGCAGTGTTCTGCGGTTCCAGTGAAGGGGCTTCGCCCGTATACAAGGAAT
Source organism: Paenibacillus rhizoplanae (assembly GCF_042684125.1). Classification (NCBI taxonomy): domain Bacteria; kingdom Bacillati; phylum Bacillota; class Bacilli; order Caryophanales; family Paenibacillaceae; genus Paenibacillus; species Paenibacillus rhizoplanae. The sequence continues at coordinate 74,111 of NZ_JBHUKY010000079.1, forward strand.
CCGCTATTCTACTCGGCAAGGAGCTTGCCGCACGTAACATTACGCTGATCTATGGCGGAGCTACTGTAGGCTTGATGGGCGCTATTGCAGATAGCGTAATGCAGGCGGGAGGCCGCGTGATCGGGGTGCTGCCGCATTTTCTGAAGCAAAGGGAAATCGAGCACACCCGTCTGACGGAGCTGATTATGGTAGACTCTATGCACGAACGGAAGCTTAAGATGTCTGAGCTGGCGGACGGATTCATTGCTATGCCGGGCGGCCCGGGCACGATGGAGGAGTATTTCGAGATCTTCACCTGGGCGCAGCTCGGCCTGCATCAGAAGCCCTGCGGACTGCTTAATGTGAATCATTATTATGATCCGCTGATTGCCCTGTTCAGCAACATGGCCCGGGAACAATTCATGCAGGAGAAGCATCATTCCATCATGCTGAACGCTACCACGCCGGAGGGCATTCTGCAGCAGTTCGCAGAGTATACGCCGCCTCCAGTGAAGCAATATCTTACAGATGAGCGCACTTAAAAAGTCTCTGCCCGCCCTATAACGCAATATACTATGCGCGAGACTGCAGCTATAGCCTGACCTAAGTAGCCTGCCTGTTCCTGCCAGAAAGAGGTTATACCTATGTCGTTGTCTGCTTATTCCGGTTATGATGCGCTGGGGCTTGCCGCCCTAGTTAAGGCACGGGAGGTGTCTGCACATGAGCTTGTGGAAGCCGCCTACGCCAGGATGGATGAGGTGAATCCGCTGCTGAATGCGGTGGTACGCACCCGCCGGGAGACCGCGCTGAAGGAGGCCATGGAAATGCCCGTAGATCCGGATGACTTCACCCGCCCCTTCGCCGGCGTCCCCTTCCTGCTGAAGGATATCTCCCAGGCGATTGGCGGCGAACCGCTGACCTCGGGCGCTCTGCTGATGAAGGACAATGTAGCGAAGCGGGACTCTAACTATGTGGCCCGTATCCGGCGCGGCGGCTTCATCCCGCTGGGCCATACGAATACGCCGGAATTCGGGCTGAAAAACATCACCGAGCCCCTCCTTCACGGCCCGGCCCGCAATCCCTGGAATCCCGCCTGTTCACCCGGCGGCTCCAGCGGCGGTGCGGCGGCAGCGGTTGCCGCCGGGATCGTCCCGGCCGCCGGAGCCAGTGACGGCGGCGGCTCCATCCGCATACCGGCCTCGTTCACCGGCCTGTTCGGGCTGAAGCCGACGCGCGGGCGCACGCCGGTCGGCCCGGGAATCGGCCGCCAGTGGCAGGGCGCGTCGATTGATTTTGCGCTGACGCGCACTGTGCGGGACAGCGCCGCGATGCTGGATCTGCTGCAGGTGGTGCAGCCGGAAGCGGCTTTTCAGACGCCGCTGTATCCGGGCGTCTACCTGGACGATCTGCTGAAGCCTGCGCAGCGGAAGCTGCGGATCGCCTTCACCACCGCTTCGCCGGTGGGAACACCGGTATCCACTGAAGCGGTTGAGGCTGTGCTGAAGACGGTCAAGTGGCTGGAGTCCGAGGGCTATGAGGTGGAAGAGAAGCTGAGCCCGGTCAACGGGGTCCGGCTGATGGACAACTACTATACGATGAACGCCGGAGAGGTATCCGCGATGTTCCTCTCACTGGAGAGCGCCATGAACCGTGCGATTAAGGCAGAGGAAGTGGATATTGTCACTTGGGTGCTGGCTGAAGCCGGTAAGCAGGTCTCGGCAGCAGAGTTCGTACACAGCCTGCACGAATGGGATGTAGCCGCTGCGCAGATGGCGGCGCTGATGGACCGCTTCGACCTGTACATTACCCCGGCCAATGCGGACTCCGCTCCTAAGGTTGGGGAACTGACCCAGACGGCGGCGGAGACCGAGGAGTTGATGCAGGTCAGCGGGCTGCCGAAGGACGCGCAGCGGCGGATGATCTACGAGATGTTCGAGCCGAGCTTGACCTACACGCCCTTCACACAGCTCGCCAACCTGACCGGACAACCCGCCATGAGTGTGCCGGTGCACATTACGGCCGAAGGAATGCCGATCGGCGTCCAGGTCATGGCCTCCAAGGGACGCGAGGACCTGCTATTGCAGCTCGCCGCTTGTCTGGAGCAATCCCCGCTGTGGGTGGGGATGAGCGGGAATGCTGGCTTCGCTTGAAGCCTGTTCCGTTGCCTGAATACAATTAGACACAAAGGGCCGTCCGCAGCGTTACTTCACGCTGCGGAC
>NZ_JBHUKY010000079.1:76421-79205 GCF_042684125.1 Paenibacillus rhizoplanae
AATACAGTAGAATCGGGGCAAAAGTCCTTCTAAACACATTCTGCTGTATTTGCTGCAACAGAATGGTGCAGATCTGCCCGATCCAGGCTGTTTCTGCGAAATCTAATGTAGGAAGTGCAATAGCGGGCCGAAATAGACCCCTTTTGGCATCATCTGACTGTACAAAATACACTAGAATTCTTCCTTCCCAGGCTGAACACCCTACCCGACTCTCTTGGCCCGGTTACTTAACCTCTTGGCCCCATCAGCCCTCTTCCAGAAAAGTTGCATTGAACTTCTGCAGCAGCTCCCCGAAGGAATGCCCCTCCTCCTCCGACCAGCCCTTTAGCAGTTGTTCGATCATCTCCTGCCGGACCTGCCGGTTCTCCTCCAGACTCGCTTGGCCCGTCTCCGTAATCTGCAGCGAATAGGCCCGCCCGTCCACAGGGTCCGGTATCCGGGTGATGTACCCCTTGCTCTCCAGTGAGGCAGCCTGTCGGCTGACCGTAGAAATATCCAACTGAAACTCATCGGAGATTGCCTTTATCCCGGCAGTTCCTTCACGAGATGCAATGTGATGCAGCAGCAGGTAGGCCGCACGATCCAGATTGCCGATTTTTTTGAACGTGGTAATGGAAGTGAGCCGGCGGAACAGAACCGCCATTTCCAGCTCTATTGTCTCAATTGAATGTTTGTCCATGCCGGTTGCCCCTCTTCTCTTTTATTCATTGACTTTACTCTTTCCACTTGTATAATACAAGTATATACTTTCATGATACAACTTATTTCTGCAAAAGCTAATTTTCAGGGGGAACCGGTATGAAAGCCCATGAATTCATGGTCCGTCAGGTGTACAAGGTTAAGCAGGAAGACACCGTACGGACTTTTATTGAGAAATGTATTGCCCACCGGATCAGCGGCATGCCCGTCGTCAATGACCGGAACGAGATTGTCGCTTATTTGAGCGACGGGGATATCATGCGCTATATCGGCAGGCATGAGGATCTGATCGTGGATTCTTTTTTCCAGATTAATGTATTCGTCGGGGATAATGAGCTATTCGAGGAACGGGCGCATAAGCTGCTGGGTCTGAACGTAATGGCTATCGCCAAGAAGAAGGTCATCACTGTGCATGCTGAAGAGGACCTCGAAGTTATCGCCACCATCCTCGGCAAAAAGCAAATCAAAAAGGTTCCCGTTGAACGGAACCATGTGCTGGTCGGCATTATCAGCCGCGGCGATGTGATCCGTCATTCCTTCAAGGCGCTGCTCTAGCCTCAGCCCTGTGTCCCGGAACAGCGCCCGCTTATGCCCGCATGCATACTCCGGCAAGCCGCTCCCTGCCTTCACCCCCGGTTAGACTCTTCTTTCATTCTCTCCCTATGATAGTTGCGGCCCCCTGATTTTTATGTCATTGTAAAATCAGGTCTAGTACATCATAAGGAGAGAATCGTCTGTGCTGCTTATTCACGAAATCATCGCCAATCCCAAAGCCAGGGAAATCTACCTCACCGTAAGAACACATGGTACCGTCTCCAAGCAGACCCTGCTGGAAGAAAGCGGACTGACGATAAGCACCTTAACGCGTATACTGGACGAATTGCTGTCCCGGGAGCTTCTGGTTGAAGTCGGCTTCGGCGAATCCACCGGAGGACGCCGCCCTACCCTCTATGAGACGAATCCGTCTTACGCTTATCTGCTGGGACTGGAGATCTCCCGTACCCATGCCAAGCTTGTGCTGACGGACTTTCATCTGCGGCTGCTGGGCGAGTATACCTGGAGCATGGATGCGGGGCTTACCCCCGAGCTGCTGATGGACTCCCTTGAGGAGCAGGCCCTGCGGCTGCTTGAAGCAGCCTCGCTCAGCTTCAGCCAGTTAGCGGGACTCGGCATCGGGGCAGTCGGTCCGCTGGACCGCACAGCCGGAGTCATCCTGAATCCGGCCCGTTTTCCTGCAGAGGGCTGGTCACAGGTACATATCAAGGAACAGCTCGAGCAGCGCCTGGGGGTGCCTGTCTATCTGGATAATGGAGCCAATACGGCTCTGCTTGGCGAATACTGGGCCGGCAGCAACCGGATGCAACAGCATCTTCTCTATCTCCATGCCGGGATCGGCCTGCGCTCCGCTATTATGAACGATGGGCGGCTGCTCTACGGCATAATCGATACCGAGGGAGCCGTCGGGCAGATGATCATTGACCGCGCGGGAGTACCGCCGCAGATTCCCGGCGGCAACGCCGGGGCCTGGGAGAGCTATGTGTCGGTCCGGACGCTGGAGGGGCAAGCCCGCGAAGCCTGGCGGCTGGGCAGCAGCACAAGCCTCCGTGCTCTGGCAGAGCATGAGGAGGCTTTAGAATTCGCCCATCTGCTGGAAGCGCTCCAGGAGCGCGATCCAGTGATGGTCCGGTTATTCGATGAGATGGCGGTAGCCTGCGGCATCGGGCTGGCGAATCTGATCAATATCCTCCACCCGGAGGAGGTTATCCTCGGCGGCCCGCTGTTCCTCGCCGCAGATTTCTACGAGACAGCCACACAGATCGCGCTGGAGCGGACCTACTACCGGGGACAGTATAACGTCCGCTTCACCCGGAGCAGCTTGGGCGAGCGCGCTGTCGCAACAGGCGCCTGTGCTCTGGTGCTGCACCAGTTGACGAGCTGACGGGCCCGGCGGTCGCTTTGGGCTGAATCAGGTGTATTTATACCAATGTCATTAAGATAAGCTCAAAGATAAGTTTGGAATTAAAAACGGAATCCAAAACGGTATGGGGAAAAGCCCTATGCCGTTTGTTTTGGGTGTAAGGAAGG
>NZ_JBHUKY010000080.1:0-508 GCF_042684125.1 Paenibacillus rhizoplanae
CGGGGTATTTGGAAGCAGCGGCTACGATGGAACGCTACGAGGCGATCGGCCAAGCGGAGCTGCGCGAGTGGTATCCGGCCTCGCCTGCACAGCAGCGGCTGTATGTGGTGAGTCAGTTGGACACCGGGGGCATCGGCTACAACATCCCGTGGGCGCTGGAGATCGCAGGAGAGCTGGATGTGGAACGTGTGCGGGAGAGCTTGAACGAGCTGGCAGCGCGTCATGAATCGTTCCGCACCTCGTTTGCGATGCAGGAAGATCAGCTGATGCAGCGCATCACCGATCGGGTGAATATGCCGCTGGAAGTGACGGACAGCACGGAGGAAGAAGCAAAAACGCAGGTGAAAGCGTTCGTGCGTCCGTTCGATCTGGGCGAAGCGCCACTCCTGCGTGCAGGACTGATCTGCCTGGAAGAGCGGCGGCATGTGCTGCTGCTGGACATGCACCACATCGTCTCGGACGGCGTATCGATGGACGTGTTCGTGGACGAGTTCGCACGATTGTACGC
>NZ_JBHUKY010000081.1:0-384 GCF_042684125.1 Paenibacillus rhizoplanae
TTGGAGGTGGAAGTGCAGCAATGCATGGAGCTGACCAATACTAATCGGTCGAGGGCTTATCCAAATTTCTAACACGCAGATTCATTTCGGATTCAGTTTTCAGGCGATTAAGCCTGATATGCATATTCCCTGATAGCTCAGTTGGTAGAGCACTCGACTGTTAATCGAGTTGTCACAGGTTCGAGTCCTGTTCGGGGAGCCATATGGAGAGGTGTCCGAGTTTGGCCGAAGGAGCACGATTGGAAATCGTGTAGGCGCCACAAGCGTCTCGAGGGTTCGAATCCCTCTCTCTCCGTAGCAATACCTTACAAGTAATAGAACAGCGTGGCTCGTTGGTCAAGGGGTTAAGACACCTCCCTTTCACGGAGGTAACATGGGTTCGAA
>NZ_JBHUKY010000081.1:538-74232 GCF_042684125.1 Paenibacillus rhizoplanae
CTTTAACCGAATAGATTTTGTTCAATGACGCGGGGTGGAGCAGCCCGGTAGCTCGTCGGGCTCATAACCCGAAGGCCGCAGGTTCAAATCCTGCCCCCGCAATATTACTTTGGAACCGTGGTGTAGTTGGCCTAACATGCCTGCCTGTCACGCAGGAGATCGCGGGTTCGAATCCCGTCGGTTCCGCCATTTTTACCAAAATATTTATATGGCTCGGTAGCTCAGTCGGTAGAGCAAAGGACTGAAAATCCTTGTGTCGGGGGTTCGATTCCCTCCCGCGCCACCATATACAACTTAATATGCCGGTGTAGCTCAATTGGTAGAGCAACTGACTTGTAATCAGTAGGTTGGGGGTTCAAGTCCTCTCGCCGGCACCATACCGTGGAGGCTTAGCGAAGTGGCCAAACGCATCAGACTGTAAATCTGCTCACGTACGTGTTCGGTGGTTCGAATCCATCAGCCTCCACCATTTTTAGGGGCATAGTTTAAAGGTAGAACAACGGTCTCCAAAACCGTTGGTGTGGGTTCAATTCCTGCTGCCCCTGCCAAGTTATTTCATATAAAAGAATCATATGGCGATCGTGGCGAAGTGGTTAACGCACCGGATTGTGGTTCCGGCATTCGTGGGTTCGAGACCCATCGGTCGCCCCATTTCTTTTATAAGAGTAATAAGGCATAACAATTAAATAGCTTTACATGGCGACCGTGGCGAAGGGGTTAACGCACCGGATTGTGGTTCCGGCATTCGTGGGTTCGAGACCCATCGGTCGCCCCATTTTCTTTTAAAAAATATATTGGGGATTAGCCAAGCGGTAAGGCAACGGACTTTGACTCCGTCATTCATAGGTTCGATTCCTATATCCCCAGCCATTATATGCGGACGTGGCTCAGCGGTAGAGCATCGCCTTGCCAAGGCGAGGGTCGCGGGTTCGATTCCCGTCGTCCGCTCCATTTAATCTGGTGCCATAGCCAAGTGGTAAGGCAAAGCTCTGCAAAAGCTTTATCCCCAGTTCAAATCTGGGTGGCACCTCCATTATTTTTCTGGAAATTATATATGTATACGCCGGCGTGGCGGAATGGCAGACGCGCTCGACTCAAAATCGAGTGGGAAACCGTGGAGGTTCGAGTCCTCTCGCCGGTATACGCTAAAAGAGTTCATCAGAGTATACCTCCGATGAACTCTTTTTTTTATATTCGCAGTGTCTAAGATCTAAGTAATCATCAGTTGCTTAAGTGCTTAAGCGCTTGAGTGCTTATCTCATGAACTTACTTCGCAGCACCAACAAATTGATTTCTGGCTGCACCTAGACCAACGATGCCAAGAAGAGCAGAGGCGCCGACCATTATCAGGAGTGGAGCGCTCCAACTATGACTGGCATCATGCAAGTATCCAATCAGCGCCGGGCCGATGGCTGCCAGCAGATATCCGATGGATTGGGCCATGCCCGATAATTCAGCCGCCTGTTGGGCACTTTGGGTACGCAAGCCGAAGAACAATACGGGAGGGGAACTGAGGAGAATGGCGACACTAAGGATTGAGATGGAAGGAAGCATCGGCTGATGAAGAAAAAATTCGGACCTGTCAGAATTAGAGCAGATTTCCAGGGAGAAAAGGAAGGTTCAATTTTATCTCAGATTGATGCTGGGATTAGGCTCAACCTGTGGTGTGATGGTACCTATAGAACCTTTTTTCACGACTTTAAATGAGCTTTCAGCTCAAGAGGCCGTACTTTTACAAGCAGCAAAGGATCAAAAGGATCGGTCAGAATGAAATTGGAACAAGATGAATGTTGGAAAAAGAGCAGAGAAGCGGCCTTCAAAACAGGGGGACCGCTTCATTTTTTATGATTTATAATTCTTTAGAGTAAAATGCTTTGGATACTGCCTCTGTCGCTTTATCAATAAAGGCTGCAACTTTACTGGGGCTTTCCCTCAGACCACTGCTCACCCACTTTTTAATAATGGCTATACTGCCATGAGCGGTAAATGTATACCATGACTCAAATAATTGTGGATCAAAATACTTTAATTCCTGCTTCCATCGCTCAATAGTTAGATCGTGACTGATATAAAGGATTCTTTCTAACAATTCTTTATCACCATGCTCGGAGAACAAAACCTCACATATCGTTTTGTTTGCTTTTATATACTTACATAATTCATAAGACAGCTTTTGAGGGCTTGCAGAACTAATCCCAAGTTGCTTAATTTCTTCGTAAAGGTCATTTTCGATCGTTGAAAGAAGCTCAAATTGACTAGCATAGTGTGAATAAAAGGTGTTGCGATTAATATTCGCTTCTCTGCAAATGTCGGTCACGGTAACTTTATTGATTGACCGTTCTGTCAGCAGCTTTAATAAGCTTTCTTTTATAACCATTTTTGTATATCTCACTCTGTGATCTGTTTTTTTGTCTGACATCGTATCCTCCCGATTTAAAATAATAAAATAGTAAATGAACAAATCTAATATGATATGTATGATAACTAACATAATCCAAACGAACAGCCTGTTGTTTTACTAACATGGTGATATTATAATTTATTTGAACGTTCGATTCAAATTAAATTAAATGGAGGAATAATATGGGTGAACTAACTGTAGTCCCTGTATGGATTATTCAAGATATTATAGTCTTAATTGCTGCTGTTCTAATGGTTTTCTATATCCTTGATAAGGAAACACATCCCAAAACGGTTCTGCTTCAATTTATAGGTTTTGTGTTTTTTTACGCCGCCGTTTTTGAAATTACTGCTTCATCGCTTGGGGAAGGTTTCTACGCCTATGGGCGCAGTATTTTGATGTTATTTAATATACCAATTACTGTTCCTATTATTGAGTTTCTGATCATTTATTCCACTTTGCGTGTGCTAAAGTCTGTAAATATACCGGCCTGGACAAAGCCCTTTATTACGGGATTAAGCGCTATGGTGTTTGACTTCTCACTCGACCCGGTGGCCGTTAAACAGATCTTTCAGACCATGGATGGAACCATTGCAAGATGGACTTATTATCCGCTGGCCGGTGAACCTCAAATCTATGGGGAACCTGTGATGAATTTTACAGGATGGATTTATATAGCGGGGTATTGGACAGTCTTTATTCTAATTGGGGAATGGTGGCATAAAAAGAAAGGCTACAGTAAATCCGTGGGTTACATCTATCCGTTTCTGGCGGCCATTGCGTCATTGGCTTGTATGTTCTCACCTTTATCTAACTTCTTTAACTATATGGGGCCGTTCTTCGAAAGAACCTCTAATATGCAATGGGTGAATTTGATTGCACTTTCTGTAATTACAATCGGAGTTTTAGCATTAGCTTTCCTAAAGTTCTGGGACCGGAAGGTTATTTATTCAATCACTCCCAAAAAAGATTTTCCGATCATGTTTACTTTCTTAGGGTTCCCCCTGGTTAATACTATATTTTGCCTGATAGGAGGTTTCACAGAAGTATTGTGGCTGGTCGTTCTGGCTCAGATCGTATTAATGTTAGCCTGGATTGGAATTTATAGGATGGGTAAAAAGGCAAGTCCAACCGCGAGATAGTTAAAAAAAACACCACCAGCTTTAACCCCAAAGAGGTCTAAAGTCTGGCGGTGTTTTTTGCCTTCTTCGTTAAGGCAGCACATTCCCGGCTGCGCGGTAAATCTCGTACCATTCCTCGCGGCTGAGGGTGATGTCCGGGGCTTTGGCGATGTCGGTTACTCCTTTGTCGGCTCAAACAACGGTAGGATATACTTTGTAATCAATTCAATTCTGTCCTTCGCACGCGGCATGAAACGCGAAGCAATCGTAACTACCATTTTCTTGTTGGAGTTAACATAAATCGCATTTCCGCCGTCGCCCAAAGCCGCATAACAACCTCCTCCCTCATTGCTAACAATCCACCATAAATACCCGTACGCTAAATCTCCCCATCGGCTGCTTTCTTGGGTGCTGTCTTTGATCCATGTTGAGGATAGAACTTGCCTACCGTTCCAGAATCCTTGATTTAAGTACATTTGGCCAATTTTCGCCATATCCATGACGGTTAAGGCGAGGCCCCAACCTGCAGTATGTGTGCCTTTGGGGTCCATCATCCAACCGCTTACATCTTTATTTTTGAGGAAAGCCAAATAATCTTCTTTGCAATGGATCATTGCATTAGGGGGTGCTTCAATGCCAAGCGGTTCAAACAGATTATCGGTGGCAAAATGAAGTACAGATTGGCCTGTTGCATAGGTGAGGATTCCCGACAGGACCTGTATACCGATTGTGGAATACCTGAATTCTCCAGGAGCATCCTTGCCACCCAACAAGTCCAGCGCAGCTTTGGTCCAATCTTCGCTGGTATAGACCTTTGTATAGGGCTCCGATTTGTATTTATACGGTGCGGTCATTGTCAGCATATTTTTAATAGTGATATCCTGTATCGTTTTTTCGCCGCGCTTGACCGTGTAATCCGGATAAAATTCCAATATATTCTGATCTATACTTTTAATAAAGCCTTGATCTATGGCAATGCCGATAAGTGCAGAAATGATGCTTTTGGTCACGGATGCAACATGGATCGTATCGTCAGCGGTGTAGCCGTCGAAATAGCTTTCATATACCTTTTCGCTGCCGATCAGTACTGCAATACCAGCAATATTGCCATAGTCTGTTTTGATCAGATTCTCGAAATTTTCTATTCTGCTATTCACACAAGTTCTCCTTCTAAATATAAGTACATCGATGTCTGTGAAAAGCGTATTATGATATAAAATTTTTTGCAAGCAATAAAAAACCCGCACACCCCTATACTGAAGAGGAGGTGTGCGGGTTTTGTCATACAGAAGTTTGGACTTAAGGCAGCACATTCCCCGCTGCGCGGTAAATCTCGTACCATTCCTCGCGGCTGAGGGTGATGCGTGAAGCCTTCGCGATGTCGAGCAGGCGTGCTGTGTTGGTGGTACCGACAATTGGCTGCATCTTAGCCGGATGGCGAAGCAGCCAGGCGGTTGCGATGGCGGTATCGGTTACCTCTTTTTCTGCGGCGAGACGGTTAATCACTTCATTCACCTTAGGGAACTTCTCGTTGCCGAGGAATACGCCCTCGAAGAATCCGTATTGGAACGGCGACCATGGCTGGATGGTCATATCGTGCAGGCGGCTGTATTCCAGGATTCCACCATCATGGACTACGGAACCCGCATTGGTCATGTTGACATTGAAGCCGGCATCAATCATGCCGGTAACCATGATGCTGAGCTGAAGCTGATTGAACAGGAGGGGCTGCTTGACGTTCTTTTTCAGCAGCTCAATCTGTAGCGGGTTCTGGTTGCTGACGCCAAAATGCTTGACCAGCCCTCTGCGCTCCAGATTATCGAAGGCTTCGGCTACTTCCTCCGGCTCCATCAGCGTGTCAGGGCGGTGGAGGAGAAGGACATCGACATAATCGGTCTGTAACCGCTTCAAGCTGTTCTCAACCGAAGTTACAATATGCTCTTTGGAGAAGTCGAAGAAGCCGTTACGGATGCCGCATTTGGCCTGAATCATCAGCCGGTCGCGCATGCCGGGATTTGCCGCCAGTACGTCCCCGAATACTTCCTCCGCTTTACCGCCAGCATAAATATCTGCATGGTCGAAAAAGTCTATGCCCACCTCAAGGGCGCTGTGGATATGGACTTCAGCCTCTTTGGGAGACAGATCAGCGATCCGCATACAACCGAGTGAAATCTCGGATACCTCAAGTGTACCGTTAGCCACATTAATTCTTTTTACCATTAATTATTCACTCCTTAAATGAAGGTATAGTGTAAGCTTAGACCTTAGAGTTAGGTGTAAGTCAATAGAATCATAGAGTGGCTGTTCATAGAAACGGATTGGTGTTACCTTTACATATAGGTGAAGCCAGCCATGGTTGGCAGAAAGGAGCTGCATGATGGGATACAGCATCAAAACCATAGCACAAAAAAGCGGACTGAGCCAATATACGCTGCGTTACTACGAACGGGAGGGTGTATTGCCGGTTGTGGCAAGGGATGTGAACGGTAACCGTTGCTTCAATGACGAGGATCTGGAGCTGATCTCGCTAATCTGCTGCCTGAAGGATACCGGAATGGCTATAGCGGACATTAAGCAATTCATCGCGCTCTCCCAGGAAGGCAGGGACCGTCTGCCCGATCAGCGCAAGCTGCTGCAGGAGCATAAACAGCATATCGATGAGAAGATTAAATTCTTTCAGAGCTTTGCCCGGAAGATTGACCATAAGATCGCTTATTTCGCTTCCCTTGAGAATGAAGCCGAAGCCTCCGGAAATTATAAAACCACTTGAAAAGTAAGTTATCTGCACCGAAGTTGTGATCCTGCTCTGGGAGCCGGGGCAAACTTTGGGTAGAATAAGGAACAGATTCACTTCAAGAAGATGAAGGAGGACACTATAATGTCAGGCAATGAACCTAGTCTGGATTGGCTAAGCGATGTATCTGTATTTAAGGTGAACCGGTTGGAAGCGCATTCGGACCACCGCTATTATAGAACGATGGAGGAAGCGGAGAGACAAGCCCCCATGGCGCTGCGCCACTCGCTCAACGGAGATTGGAAATTCAGTTATGCAGTGAATGTGGCAGCCCGTGTGCAGAATTTCTATAAGACGGAATATGATACGAGAGGCTGGGGGGACATCCAGGTGCCGGGTCATATTCAGCTTCAGGGGTACGGCAGACCGCAATATGCGAATACGATGTACCCTTGGGACGGTCTGGATGCTGTAAGACCGCCGGAGATTCCGGTGAGCAGTAATACGGTGGGCAGCTATGTGAAGTTTTTTGAGGTGCCGGAGAATATGGGTAAGGGACCGGTCTTTATTTCTTTTCAGGGGATAGAGGCGGCTTGTTATGTATGGTTGAACGGGCACTTCGTCGGCTACAGTGAAGACAGCTTCACCCCGGCGGAATTTGAATTGACACCCTATCTGCAGGAAGGAGCCAATAAGCTCGCGGTTGAGGTCTATCAGCGCTGTACGGGGAGCTGGCTGGAGGATCAGGATTTCTGGCGGTTCTCGGGGATTTTTCGTGAGGTGTATTTGTATACGGTTCCTGAGCTGCATGTACAGGATCTGCGGATTCAGGCGGGGCTGGATGCTTCTTATGAGAAAGGCAAGTTAACGGCTGAACTTCGTATGGCAACTGAGACTGAGGCTGTGGTTCGGGTGGAATTGAAGGATGCGGCAGGCGCTGTGGTAGCGGAGGCAGAAGGACGGGCTGTGGCGGGTAAGGCGGCTCTAAGTGTGGATGCAGGCAAGGTGTTCCTGTGGAGCGCGGAGAATCCGTACCTATATAACGTCTGTATCTCTGTGTGTAATGGCGAAGGGGAACTGGTGGAGGCGATTGTGCAGCGGGCGGGCTTCCGCGTGTTTGAGCTGAAGGACAAGCTGATGCTGCTGAACGGCAAACGGATCATGTTCAAAGGCGTCAACCGCCACGAGTTCAACCCCCGTACAGGACGGAACATTTCCAAGGAAGATATGATCAAGGATATCATCATCCTGAAGCAGAATAATATCAACGCAGTGCGGACCTCGCATTATCCGAATCAGACGCTCTGGTATGAGCTGTGTGATGAATACGGGGTGTATGTGATTGATGAGATGAATCTGGAATCCCATGGCTCATGGCAGAAGATGGGCGCCGTTGAGCCGTCCTGGAACATCCCCGGGGATAAGCCGGAGTGGGAGGAGATTGTCTTGGACCGGGCGGTATCGATGCTGGAGCGCGATAAAAATCATCCGTCGATCCTGATCTGGTCCTGCGGCAATGAATCGTATGCGGGTGAGGTTATTCTGAAGGTGTCCCATTACTTCCGCAAGGCTGATCCGGGACGGCTGGTGCATTATGAAGGAGTCTTCCATAACCGCAAATATAATGACAGCAGTGATATGGAGAGCCGGATGTATGCCAAGCCCGCAGACATTGTAGAATACCTGGAGAATCAGCCGGATAAGCCGTATATCAGCTGTGAGTACATGCATGCTATGGGGAATTCGGTAGGGGGACTCCATAAATATATCGAGCTGGAGAGCCGTTATCCGCTGTATCAGGGCGGCTTCATCTGGGATTACATCGATCAGGCGCTGGTGGCCAAGAACCGGTACGGTGAAGAGTATCTGGCGTATGGCGGGGATTTCGATGACCGGCCGACGGACTATAGCTTCTGCGGCAACGGGATTGTGTTCGCTGACCGGAGTATCACGCCGAAGATGCAGGAGGTAAAGTTCCTCTACCAGAACATCCGGCTTGTTCCTGAACAGGACGCCGTGACGGTGACCAACGGCAATCTGTTCGAAGGAACGGACCAGCTGATGTTGGAGTTCCGGTTATACCGGGAAGGACGGGAGATCTTCAAGGGACAGCAGGAGCTTGCGGTTGCCGCTCAGGAAGAGGCGAGAATTCCGCTGGAACTGCCGGATGTATCAGCAACTCCAGGGGAGTATACACTGGCTGTAAGTCTGGTGCTGAAGGAAGTAGAGTTATGGGCGGAGCAGGGGTTCGAGACCGCTTATGGAGAGCATGTCTTCCGCGTAGAAGCGGCCGGGGTAACAGCAGGCGGGGAAGCGGCGCTGCTGCCTGCGGCAGCGGAGTTCGGCGTCATTGAAGGAGATGTGAACATTGGGGTGAGCGGCCGCGGCTTCTCTGCGTTATTCTCCAAACAGGCAGGTTCACTGGTGTCGCTCTGCTATGGGGGGCGTGAGATGATTGCGACTCCGCCGGCTCCGCACTTCTGGCGGGCAACGACCGACAATGATAAGGGGACTGCGCTGGGATACCATGCCGGCAGCTGGTTCGCGGCCAGTCTGGCCCGCCAGTGTACGGCGGTCAGCCTGCATACCGAAGCAGACCGGGCTACGGTCAGCTTCGATTATGCCTTCAGCATCAGCAGTGAGCTGAAGGCAAGCATTGAATACACGGTCCATGCCGACGGCAGGGTCCGTGTCCGTATGGTCTATGGCGGGGCAGACGGCCTGCCGGATGTGCCGGTAGTGGCGGTATCCTTCCGGATGTCGGCAGACTACGAGGCCACCGAGTGGTATGCCCGCGGACCGGAAGAGAACTACAGTGACCGCGCACATGGAGCGCGGCTCACCCGGTTCCGGCGTAAGGTGGCGGAGCTGCCGTCACCGTATCTGGTGCCGCAGGAATCCGGCAACCGGACGGGCGTCCGTGAGGTGAGCATCACGGACAGCCGGGGGTATGGGCTGCAGATTCAGGCGGCTGCAGGCCAGCCGCTGGAATGTACGCTGTCACCGTATACAGCGTTCGAGCTGGAGCAGGCAGCACATGCTTATGAGCTGCCTAAGGTGCACTACACGGTTGTCACCCTCGCGGCGCAGCAGTTGGGTGTGGGAGGGGATGACAGCTGGGGTGCGCCGGTGCATCCGGAATACCGGATCGCAGCCAATCAGCCGCTGGAATTCGAGTTCACGCTGACGGCGGCATTGCCGGAGGTGTAATAATCACTAAGTAAACAGGCCATCAGCGTATCCTTCGCTGATGGCCTGTTTCATGAGAAGCGCTGCCGGTACTCTCGCGGCGACAATCCCTCCAGCTTCATGAAGGTGGAGCTGAAGTAGGAGGATTGGTTGAAGCCCACCTCTTCGGCAATCCGGGCGATCGGGAAGCTGGTCTGCATCAGCAGCAGCTTGCTCTGTCCGATACGGTAGCGGAGCAGATATTCCATAGGTGAACAGCCATATACCTTGTTCATGCAGCGGGCAATATAGACCGGATGGAAGTTGAGGCTGTCTCCCAGCATGGCGGTTGTAATCTCTTCACGGTAGTGGGAGCGGAGATAGGAGGCGGCCTGCTCGGCACATAAAGTGGTTTGGGAGCTGCGGTGCTCCGGGTTTACAGAAGCGGCCAGCTGCTGCAGGAGATCCTGGAAGAGGAGCTGCTGCCGGAAGCGGACGGCTTCAAGGTGGGCGGTGGCCTGCAATTGCGTGAGCTGCTCCAATACCTCGTAAGCTCTGTCCGGCAGAAGTAAGCTGACAAACTGGGATAACACCAGATTGAAGGAGCTGATATCGAATAGAGAAGCGGGAAGCTCTCCTGTAGTCTCGTTCGGGTTGCCGAAAGCGGACCCTGCTACGGATAAGGAAGGCAGGTCATGGAAGGTCTGGAAGTGAAGCCAATGATAGGCCGTCTCCTCCTTGCAGCCTTCGGTTCCAAAGTGGTGGCAGTCGGGGCGCAGGATCAAGGCATCGCCTGCCTTCACGGTGAAGCGCTGCTCCTCCTCGCCGATATACAGGCAGCCCTGCTGGACAATGAGCAAGTCAAATACCTTGATCTGCTGGCGGCTCCGGTGCTGATAGCCGGGCTGGCAGTGATTGCGGCCGCTGGCAATATAATGCGGCAGGGGAGGGATACGGAACAGAAGCGGGTTCATAGGCTGGCCTCCTGAAGATAAGTTTGGATATTGAAAGTTTAGGTTGGAGAATTAGTACATTTTCCAGAGTATATCACCTATAATTTATTACAGGCAAGTTTAAATCGTAAGGCTACGGATAGGTCCTGAGCGGCCACCCGAATTCCCCCGGATTCTTCTCCTTAAGGAGTACTCCGGGGGCTTATTTGCGTTGAAATTGCGATTACTGCACAAAAGTATGATAAGTGCACAGTGTGCTTAGCCATAAAGTGCAGGAATATCCCGAAGCTTCACTGTTCAGCCGCAGGGGGCCTCTTCTATACTCAGGTCATACATTGGATTTCACGAAGCCGCAGGGCCATCAAGGCCCAAGGGCGGAGGCTTCGGACCCAGTAACTAACGCGGCAACTTATCTATAGGCATAGGAGAGTGAAGGCTTTGAGACACCGCAAACGCAAGACCGGTATGCCGCTTGTCACCCAGCTTCCCATGAAGGGAATGGGCGGGCTATCCCCGCAGCTTGAGTCCGGCACCCGGAAGAAAAGGAAGAAGGGCTTTGTGCATGAGCTGGTCCATAACCGGATTCTGTTCCTGATGCTGCTGCCTACGCTGTTGTTCTTTCTAATTAACTCGTATTTTCCGATGGTCGGGGTCTATTATGCGTTCACGCAGTTTGATTTCAATTCCGGGCTGTTCGACGCTCCCTTCGTGGGGCTGAAGAACTTTGAATTCCTCTGGAAGTCCGGCACGCTGGTGAAGCTGACGCTCAATACGATCGGCTACAATCTGGCTTTTATTTTACTGGGGAATGTGCTGGCAATTATCTGTGCGATTCTGCTCAGCGAGCTGCGGGTGAAGTGGTTCAAGAAGCTGACCCAATCGGTCATGTTCCTGCCGTATTTCGTATCGTTCGTTATTCTGAGCGTTATCGTCTACAATGTGTTCAATTATGATAACGGTTTCCTCAATACGCTGCTGACGCAATTCGGGGCGAATCCTGTGGATGTCTATAATAATCCGGTCATCTGGATTTTCTTGATCATTCTCTTTTATCTCTGGAAAAATCTCGGTTACAGCATGGTCATCTACCTGGCCTCCATCACGGGCATCAGCGAGGAATATTATGAAGCAGCCAAAATTGACGGTGCCCACATTTTTCAACGGATCTGGTATATCACGGTGCCGATGCTGAAATCGACCTTCGTCATGCTGCTGCTGTTCTCGCTGGGGAGTATTATGAAGGGGCAGTTTGACCTCTTTTACCAGCTGATTGGCAATAACGGGGTGCTGTACAATACAACGGATATTCTGGATACGTACGTGTTCCGCTCGCTCAAGGTGACCTTCGATGTCGGGATGGCAACGGCGGCCGGCCTGTATCAATCGCTGTTCGGCTTCTTCCTGATTATGACGGTCAACTATATCATTCGTAAAATAAATGACGATTACGCCTTGTTCTAGGTTGTGCGGAACCTGCTGCGGAAGGAGAGAAAGAGCATGCAAATCAAAGACGACTCGTACACCAGGCTGCTCCAGGGAGTGGCTTACACGGTAATTATACTAGGCTCCTTAGCCTGTCTGATTCCGTTCCTGCTGATTATTTCGGCTTCCTTGACGGCTAATGAGTCCATCATCAAGGACGGGTATCATTTCATCCCGGCGCAGTTCTCGCTGGAGGGCTACAAGACGGTATTTACTTTTCCTGATGAGGTGCTGCGGGCGTATGGGGTGACGCTGTTCACTACGGTGACGGGGACGACGCTGGGACTGTTCTTCATGACGATGGCTGGGTATGTGCTGGCCCGCAAGGATTTCAAATACCGCAATACCTTCTCGTTCTATATTTACTTCACGACCCTGTTCGGCGGGGGATTGGTGCCCTGGTACATTATGATTACTAAGTATCTGCATCTGACCGACTCTTACGGGGCGCTGATTCTCCCCGGCTTGATGACGCCGTTCCTGATTATTCTGATGAAGAATTTCATCCGCTCGGCGGTGCCGGAGGAGCTGTTCGAATCGGCCAAAATTGACGGGGCGGGGGATTTCAAAATATACTGGCGCATTGTGCTGCAGCTCTCGATGCCCGGCATCGCGACCGTAGGTCTGTTTCTGGCTCTGGCTTACTGGAATGACTGGTTCTCCTCTTCGCTGTTCATCAATGATCCGCATAAGTATCAGCTGCAGTTCCATTTGTACAATGTCATTAACTCGGCCTCCTTCATCGCCAATATGGGCGCGGGTACCGGGGTCAGCTTAGGCAGTGATCTGCCTACAGAATCCACCAAGATGGCGATGGCGATTGTGGTCACGGGTCCGATTCTGTTCCTGTATCCGTTCATCCAGCGTTATTTCGTGAAGGGGCTGACGATCGGAGCGGTCAAAGGTTAGAACCGTGTGGCAGATTGTACCTTTACCGTACAGCTGCTATATCGGCTAACATAGAGTCACACACAAGGGCGGTATGCTTCCGGGGAGAGAACTGCACGAGGAGCATCGATGAAGCATGGGATTACAACAAATTCTAGGAGGGTTCATTCATGAGAAAGAAAGCAGGCAGACGATCTTTGGTTACGCTTACAACAGGTGTGCTCGCTCTATCGCTCCTGGCCGGCTGCGGCGGGGGGAACAGCAATGGCAACACCGGCAGTGCCGGGAAGGACGGCAACGCAGGCACACCGGCTGCATCAGAGGGAGCGGCGAAGGCAGCGGATACCGGGATCGACACCTCGAAGAAGGTGGAGCTGCAATTTTATATGCTCGGCGATGCTCCTAAGGATCTTCCGGCCATCCAGGCGGAGGTCAACAAAATGGCTGAGGCAGACCTGAACGCCACAGTGAAGTTCAACTTCACCAGCTGGACGGACTGGGATCAGAAGTATAAGCTGCTGCTGTCCTCCGGGCAGGCGATTGATCTGATTTTTACGGCGGACTGGACTCAATATCAATCCTATGCGAAGCGCGGTGCCTTCCTGGCACTGGATGATCTGCTGCCGAAGGCGGCTCCCGAGCTGCAGAAGTTCGTCCCTGAGAAGATGTGGGAGGATGTTAAGGTTGACGGTAAAATCTACACGGTTCCGGCGACCTTCAAGGAGTATGTAACCAACGGGTTCGTCTACCGCGAGGATCTGCGCAAGAAATACAATCTCCCGGAGCCCAAGGACTTGGCCAGCTATGAGGCCTACATGGACGGCATTGTCAAAAACGAGCCGGATATGATGCCGATGTCACTCAACAGCGATGTAGGCAACAATCTCCATTATATCTACACGGAGCTGCATAAAATGGTCGGCGCGCTGCCGTACGGCATGGGTGTGAAGTATGATTCGCCGTCCACGGTCTACTCCTACTGGGGCTCCGATGAGCAAAAAGAAGAGTTGAAGATGATGAAGCGCTGGGCCGATAAAGGCTTCATTCCAAAGAATGTGCTGAATATTAAGGATACGATGCAGGACCCGGTCACTTCAGGTAAAGCGGCCAGCATGTTCGGGGACAATCCTAACCGGTTCAATGATATGAAGATGAAGATCAGCACGACTCATCCGGATTGGGAGCTGGCGTATTCTCCTTTCGGTTTAACCACCGGCTATGCAACCCCTGTACATCCAATTCACAACGGGTTCGCTATTCCGAAGAGCAGCAAGAACCCTGAGCGGGCACTCGCCTTCTATCAGAAGATGGTGCTGGACAAACGCTATAATCAGCTGACGCAATACGGCATTGAAGGCAAGAACTACACGGTGGAAGACGGCTACTACAAGCTTGTTGGCACCAGTACCTCCAATGGCTTCACCCGGGAAGGCATGAACGGCTGGGCGTGGAGAAATCCGGAGTTCATGCTGTTCGACAAGGGCTTTGACGGGGTCAAGGCGATCTTTGATGAGCTGGATAAAATCCAGAAGCCGGATCTGTTCCTGGGCTTCGCCGAGGACTACACCTCCTATCAGGCGGAGAAGGCCGCGCTTGAGCAGGTAGAGAAGCAGTACCTGTTCCCGCTGGAGGCCGGACTGGTGGATGATGTGGATAAGGGTCTGGAGACCTTCATGCAGAAGGCCAAGCAAGCGGGCCTGGAGAAGATTCAGGCGGAGTGGACGAAGCAGTGGGAGTCTTATGTAAAATAGAGGGGGGCCCCGGAAGCCGTATGGCTTTTGGGGCTTATTTTTGCTGTGGCGGGGGAGTTTGGGCGCTTGGGTGCTTGGGTGGACGCTCCGAAAACGGAATGATGTTACGATCGCTGTTGTGTCCAGATTTTTATTATTTTTACCTTAGCGGTGAAAATCCGGACACAAAGGCGAACGCTCCGCTTCTCCACATTCATTCCGTTTTCTCCGCTGTTTAAGCGCTCGGCGCAACGAGACCACAGCCGCGGAGGCCGCGTCAGCCCTAAGGCCTCCGGGGCAGGAGGGGAGAGCAGAAGCCCGTCTCCATGTATCTGGAGACGGGCTAGTGTTCCACACACAGCAACTGCAAGGCAAAGCGGAAAAGCGAACAGCGAACAGCAGGCTTGGTGTTCCACCAAAGCGGAAACTGCAAGACAAAGCGAAAAGCGTGGCTTGGTGTTCCACCAAAGCGGAAACTGCAAGGCAAAGCGAAAAGTGTGGCTTGGTGTTCCACCAAAGCGGAAACTGCAAGACAAAGCGAAAAGCGTGGCTTGGTGTTCCACCAAAGCGGAAACTGCAAGGCAAAGCGGAAAAGCGTGGCTTGGTGTTCCACCAAAGCGCAAAAGCGCCACCACTACTTAAATCCTGCACAAATTGCAACATTCTACGTTATAAATGGGGCCTGGACGGGAATTGTTGCAGCAAAGGCATCATTCCTTCTAAGTTCGGCGGATACTTGGGCGAGTTGCTGCATTTGGTGCAACAATTTAACAAAGTGAGGTATGGATACGGTCTCGAAGTTGCAATATCTGCAACTTCGAGACTGGCCGAGTTTGTTTAAATGATATGAGCATCTCGACCATGTGCGGGTTAGTGAGATCTGAGGCGCTTGGTGCTTCACTAAACCAGGGAAGCCAACGGCAGGCTTGGTGTTCCACCAAAGCAAACCCCCTAACTCATCCGCACACTCTTTAACCGCCGGTAATCGGTAGGCGTTGTACCGAAGCTGCGCTTGAACATCCGGTGCAGGTAGGAGCTGCTGGTGAAGCCGCAGCGCTCGGCGATCGCGGTGACGGGCAGGTCGGTGTTCTCCAGCAGGGCGCACACCTCACGCATCCGCACCTCAAGGATGACATCGACGATGCTGTTCATGGTCTGCTGCTTGTAGAGACGGCTGATATAGATGGGTGACATGTCCAGTTCATCGGCGATTTGGTTCAGGCTCAGATGGGGCTTCATGTAATCCTCATTGATCTTGGCGTTGATCTGGCAGATGAGGTCGTGCTGCTTGGTGTTCTTTTTGCCGGCCAACTGCTCCTGCAGGGTATGGAAGAGGGCGGCGAAGGCCTCCTCAAGCTCGTCTATCGTCTCGATGGCTTCCAGGCAGGGCAGCTCGGCCACTCCATCAATTTGTAAGCGGTTACGCTTCTGTATAGTGTTCACGATCTCCCTGACGGTGACGCTGAGCCTGGACACGGTTAACTGCGCGGTCTGATAAGGGAAGGCTCCGGTCTCGCGGATCATCGAGCTGAACTGCTCGGCGGCATCGTCCACTCTACCGCTCAGCAATGCATCCGCCAGCTTTTTCTCCTTGTCCGCCGGATAATGATAAGTGCTGGACTGAAGCGTGCAGATGTCCCGGGCATTAAGGATGCAGCCATGACCATAGAACAGCCGGTGATTCGACGCCTCGCGGACCTGCTGATAGAGCTGATGCAGCTGGCTGGCATTACGGTCAATATGGCTGTAGGTCAGCGTAAGGCTGATCTTCAGATAATCGGAGCAGGCCTGCTGAATCTGCCGGAGCAGGGCTTCGATCAGGCCGGTATCCGTATATTCCACGGGATCAATAATGTTCAGCAGCACCAGGATTCCGTCATCGTTCATATCTACAGTCTCCACGCGGTAGGTCTGGCCGCAGATTTCGGAGGCGATGTTCATGATGGCGAACTTGGAGGCCAGCAGATAAGAGGAGCGGGCTTCCCGGAATTCCCGGTAACGGTCAATCCGCAGCAGGATCAGCCGATAATCATCATTGAAGGTGAAATGAATGCCGAGCTGGCGCAGCTTCTCCACCTGCTGCATGGACTGCAGCGGCTTCAGGCCGAGGATCAGGTCCCGCAGTGTATTTTGCCGGATCATGAACATGCTGTCGCGCTTCTCGGTCTCCAGAATATGCATCTCGCTGACAATCCGGTTCATCGGCAGGTAGAGGCTTCTGGACATGATCCAGGAGAGGCCGATGCCGGCCACCAGCACCAGACCTGCGATCAGCAAGGTGGTGTTGCGGATGTTGTTGGTCTGCTTCGTAATGATCTCATACGGCGTAATTCGTACATACTGCCAGCTTAAATCATCCGGTGCCGTATAAGAGATCAGCGAGTTCACGCCCCCGAAGGGAGCGATGAAATACCCGGCCTCCCGGCCCTTGATCCGCTGCTCAATGAATCCTACTTCCTCCGGGGTCAGCTCCTGCTGCTTCAGGCTGTTGCTGGAGCGGAAAGCACCCTGATCATCCAGTATATAGGTGGCGCTGGTTGAATCCACGGGGCTGGCGATCTCCTTGTTGATCCAAGGGGCAGAAATGTTGACAATCACTGCCGAATTAATGGCCCGGTCCCAACCGATGGCATCCAGACACAGGAAGGTGTAGGCACGGACCTGATCATTCTCCTGTGCGCCGTTGGAATAGACTCTGGGGATCGGGGTGAACGCCTTATAGTTCTGATAATGGCTCAGGATATCCAGAATGGAGGTATCGACCAGCTCCTTTTCGGTATACACTCCGTTCTGGCCGTGGGAGGAGGCAACATACAGCTGCCCGCCCTTGGGATTATATACATAGATGGATTCGATATAAGGCATGGAGCTCAGATAGTTGCCCAGCTCGGACATAGCGGCGGTGACATCGTAGATGTCCGGCTTATCGTAGAACACGATTTTGGAGATGGTGCTATTACGGTAGATTTGAAAAGAAAGCGATTGCGCAGCATCGGTCATGTTCATGACCTCCCGGCTGGTCTGTGTGAGGTTGCCGAGGTCGGACTGGAAGGTCTGTTTCTTTTCTACGCCGATATAGTAGTTGTAATAAATGATGGTGGAAACCAGAAAGGTTAAGGAGACGCAAAGCGTAATGCTCACTAGCAGTCTGCTGTACAGTGCCCGTTGATTGCCGATCTTGTTCAGTCTCATCCAAAGTAGCCCCCCTGACTCACTGTGTATTCTTGCGGGTACCGTCCTTGTCTTAAATGTTCATAGTACGATTATAAGCTCCAGCCTATGAACAGGACAGTGGAACAAGCTTACAACAGTGAACAGGCCGGACCCCAGCACAGTGAACAAATGCAAGATTCGTGTACAAAAGCTACTTGTGACAGGGGAAGGGACTATTCCCTATATGACTCTGCTCTGAATGCGGAAGGTGCGCGGGGAAAGGCCGATCTCCCGTTTGAACATATTGCAGAACTGGGCGTCGTTGACGAATCCGGCTGCAGCCGAGACCTCGGAAATATGCATTTGGCTGTGCAGGAGGAGCGACTTGGCATAATCCAGGCGTTTTAGTAAAAGATAACGGTGGGGGGAGTGCATAAACCGCTCCTTGAACAGATGCCGGAAGCGGTCGTAGCTGTAGCCGGACATCTCTGCCAGCGAGGCCACCGAGAGCTTGTGGCGGTAATGCTCGTTCATATAATTAAGCACATACTGCATCTGATCCTCGGCCGGGGAATGGAAATCGGAGGCGCTGAGCAGCCGCTGGAGATAGACGGTAATTTCACTCATTTGCAGATTCAGCAGCTCGCTGAACCCGTCGCGCTTGCGCTTGAACTCGGCGCTCATCCGCTGCAGGGTCTGAAGTACTGTGTGCTCTTTATCGTCGTCAAACACACCGGACAGCGAATTGATCACCGGATTGCCGCAGTGGAAGCCGACGAACAGCACCTCCGGGCTGGGCTGATGATTCTCATCATGCTTGAAGCCTGCCGGAATGAGGGCGAAGGTAGAGGGCCGGAAGTGATAGCTGCGCTGGCCGATGCTGCAGGTGCCCTGACCATGGATATAATAGACAAGCTCGAAGCACTCATGCTGGTGCGGAGGGATATAGGTACCCGCTTCATGCTCTGCATTTACAATATATAGGACACGATCCATGATGAGCCTCCCTTGATAGTCATTTAGCCGAATCGTATAAAAAGTTGACCGAATATATATAAATATTTATGTTTTCATTTGTTATGATCTTATCAATAAAACCGAAGATTCTCAACTGGACTGGCCATCTTGTTCGGATATTTTACGGTTTTTTAGTGAAATGTAACATGAAATGTTTGGTTTTCAGAGTAAATTGCGTATTTTCAGAATTTCAACAGTCGCTTATTCATGCTGCCCGGTTCGAAGGAACCAACAAAACGTGTAATTGGGATTTTATGCTATTCAGCAGGGTGGATCTATTACAAATAGGGGTGTGAACTTAGAAAATGAAAAAGAAAATGCTCACTTTAATGTTGCTGGCAGTTATGGTACTGGTCGCTGCGTGCGGAAACAACAAGTCCGGGAACGGGAATGGTGCGGCAGCAACTCCGGGAACGAATGCGGAAGGCGGAGGCGCGGCTGCGGGGGACAAGCTCAAGGTGGTACTGCTGATTCCGGGGACGCTGGGGGATAAATCGTTTTTTGATGCGGCGAACAATGGTCTGCAGAAGGTGAAAAGCGAGCTTGGCGCAGAAACGAAGGTTGTGGAAATGGGCGCTGACAAGACGAAATGGGAGCCGACTTTTAATGATATCGCTGCTGAGGATTGGGATGTTGTCATCTCCGGCGGCTCGGAAATTACAGAAATGTTCAATGCAACGGCAGAAGCGAATCCTGATAAAAAATTCATCAACTATGACACTGACATCGAGGAAGCGCCTGCCAATATGTACAATATGTCCTACTCGACCAACGAGGTCTCCTTCCTGGCCGGAGCGGCTGCGGCGCTTGCTACCCAGTCTGATATGCCTAACGCCAACAAGGACAATGTGATCGGATTCCTGGGCGGAATGGATATTCCCGGCATCAATGCCTTCCTGGTCGGTTACATTCAGGGAGCGCAATATGTTGATCCGGAAGTGAAGGTAGCTGTCTCTTATGCCGGAGATTTCGTGAACCCTGCGAAGGGCAAGGAATTGTCGCTGATCCAGTATAACTCGGGTGTAGATATTATCTTCAACGTGGCGGGCGGTACGGGCCTTGGTATCTTCGATGCAGCGAAGGAAAAGAACAAATATGCAATCGGCGTCGATTCGGACCAGGCGATGCTGCTGAAGGATACGGATAGTGTGAAAGCCAACCTGATCGTTACTTCTGCGATTAAAAAGATCGATTCGGCCATCCTTGGTGCAGTGAAGAAACTGCAGGACGGTACGCTTGAAATGGGTAAACGCGATGTGCTTGGCTTCGTGGAAGACGGCGTAGGCATTGCCGAGAACGAAATCTACAAAGCGGCATTCCCGGCGGAATTGCAGACCAAGATTGAAGAAGTGAAGCAGAAGCTGATCAATAAGGAAATTAAGGTGGATAATGCAATGGGTATGGAGACCTCTGAGGTCGAAGCGATCCGTAATGCCGTTAAACCTTAAGGACATGAAAAGAATCTTTGGTTGAAAGGCGTTGATGACCCATGGCAAATGCTCTGCTGGAAATGCGGGGAATCACCAAAGTGTATCCGAACGGTGTGGTTGCCAACAAGAACGTTGAGTTCTCCCTGCGTGAAGGCGAGATCCATGCGATTGCGGGTGAGAACGGAGCCGGTAAATCGACTCTGATGAAAATTATGTTTGGAATGGAGAGCCCGAGCGAAGGCGGGCTCTATATCCGGGGAGAACAAGTGAAGCTGCAGTCCCCGCAGGACGCGATTGACCGCGGTATCGGTATGGTGCATCAGCATTTCATGCTGGTGCCTTCTTTTACAGTGGCTGAAAATATGGTGCTGGGTATGGAGCCGAAGAGGGGCGTGGGCTTCAATTATGCAGAGGCTGTACGTCTGACAGAAGCAACTGCACGTAAATATAATCTCTCAGTGAATGCCAAGGCGAAGGTGGAGGACCTAAGCGTCGGCATGAAGCAGAAGGTGGAAATTCTGAAGGCGCTGGTGCGCGGGGCCAAGATTCTCATCCTCGATGAGCCGACAGCGGTGCTGACTCCGCAGGAGACGGAGGAGCTGTTCCATGAGCTGCAGCAGCTTAAGGAGCAGGGGCACACGATTGTGTTCATCTCGCACAAGCTGAAGGAGGTCAAAGCAATCTGTGACCGGATTACTATCATGCGCGGCGGCCGGAGTGAAGGTGTCTTCGATACTAAGGAAGTAACAGAGCAGGAGATCTCGCGGCTGATGGTTGGGCGGGATGTGGTGCTGAAGTATGACAAAAGCGATCTTCCCTACGGCAAGCCGGTGCTTGCGGTGGAAGGGCTGAGCATCTCAGACAGCCAGGGCAAAGCGCTGCTCTCCGAGATTAGCTTCTCGGTCCGTGAAGGCCAGATTGTCGGCATCGCCGGCGTTGAAGGGAACGGACAGACGCAGCTGATCGAGGCGCTGACCGGCGGCCTGCGCGGGGTTGGCGGCAGCGGATCGGTACAGGTGAAGGGGAAGGATATCCGTGAGCTGGATATTCTGGACATCCGCAACCTGGGGGTATCCTATATCCCTGAGGACCGGATGCGCCAGGGCTCTGCCGGAGAAGCCAGCATTGCCGACAATCTGATCTCTACGCGCTACCGTCAGAAGGATATGAATAAAGGGCCTTTCCTGCACGGGTCAAGAATTGCTGCGCTGGCCTCTGCGCTGGTGGAAGAATTCAAGGTGCGCTGCTCTGGCCCGCAGCAGCCGATCGGCATGCTGTCCGGCGGTAACATGCAGAAGGTAGTCGTAGCCAGGGAGTGTTCCACGAATCCGCAGCTGCTGATCGCCGAGCAGCCGACCCGGGGCGTAGATATCGGGGCTGCCCAGTTCATCCACCAGAAGCTGCT
Source organism: Paenibacillus rhizoplanae (assembly GCF_042684125.1). NCBI lineage: Bacteria > Bacillati > Bacillota > Bacilli > Caryophanales > Paenibacillaceae > Paenibacillus > Paenibacillus rhizoplanae. Next base: position 22,021 of record NZ_JBHUKY010000081.1, read on the forward strand.
GGAGCTGCGCTCGGCGAACTGTGCCACGCTGCTGGTATCAGCGGATCTGAATGAAATTCTGGAGCTGAGCGACAGTCTTCTCGTGATGTATGAGGGCCAGATTGTTGCCTATTTCGATAATCCGTCAGCAGTCGGTGAGGAAGAGCTGGGGCTCTACATGCTGGGAATTAACCGGCAGGACAAAGAGCAGACCGGGAGGGCCGCAAATCATGTTTAAAGTCAAATATTTCGAGGCGATCCGCACAGCGGCGGTCATCGTCATTGCACTTATTATCGCGTTCCTGATCATCTCGCTGGTCAGTGACCACCCGGTGAAGACGATCGGAATCTTCCTCTGGGAGCCGTTGTCCACGAAGGGCCATATCGGAAACGTCATTGAAATGGCGATTCCGCTGATGTTCACCGGCCTTGCGGTTTCCCTGCTGTTCCGGGCCAATATGTTCAACCTGGGAGCGGAGGGGATCTTCTATTTCTCCGGTGTCGTGACTACTGCGCTGGCGATTCATCTCAGCCTGAACAGCTGGTTCCATCCGGTAGTGGCGATTCTTGCGGGCTCGATCGTAGGGGCACTGCTCTCAGCCATCCCCGGTATTCTCAAAGCGAAGTGGAACGCCAATGAGCTGGTCACCTCGCTGATGTTCAATAACATCCTGTTTGGGGTGGGGCTGTACCTGCTGAACTATCATCTGCGGGATGCCAAGGCGTTTGCCAACGTTTCTTTTAAATTCGAGAAAACGGCCCAGCTCAGCAAGCTGTTTGCGGGGACGCGGATTCACACTGGACTTATTATCGTGCTGGTGCTTATAGTGCTGGCCCATCTGTTCCTCTACCGGACCAAATGGGGCTATGAACTGCGGATGACCGGGGTCAACCGGGATTTCGCCCGTTATTCAGGCATGAAGACGGCCAAAGTGATCATTCTGGTCCATCTGATCGCCGGGTTCATTGCCGGTATGGGCGGCTCGGTGGAAGTGCTCGGGATGTACAGCCGGTTTCAGTGGACCTCCTTGCCGGGCTACGGTATGGATGGTGCGCTGGTGGCCATGCTGGCCAAGAATAATCCGCTCTCCGTCATTGTCTCGGCGCTCTTCCTGGCCTATATCCGCATTGGCGCCGATATGATGTCGCGCCTCTCCGATGTGCCGTCCGAGATGATCTCGATTATCCAGGCTGTCATTATTCTGCTGATATCCGCTGAGCAGTTCCTCAAGTTCTGGAAGAACCGCATGCTGCTGAAGGAGGCGAAGGAAGCATGAACAGTCTGCTGAATGTCATTCTGACGACGGATTTTGCCTTCTCTGTACTGCGTGTGACCACGCCGATTCTGTTCGCTGCACTGGGGGCGCTGATCTCGAACCGGGCCGGAATCATCAACATCGGGATGGAAGGGATCATGCTGGTCTCGGCGCTGGCCGGGGTTATAGTGAGCGCCTATACGCAGAGCGCCTGGGTGGGACTGCTGGGAGCAGTATTATCGGGGACGCTTATTGCCGGGATTCTGGCTTTTTTCACCTTAAAATTCAAGACCCATATTATTCTCGGCGGGGTTGCGATCAATATGTTCGCCTCCGGCGGTACAGTATTTATTCTGTATCTGCTGAGCGGCGACAAAGGATCTTCCACCTCCCTGGCGAGTAAAGTGCTGCCGAGTGTGAATATTCCGCTCCTGCAGGATATTCCGGTGCTGGGCCCGATTCTGTCGGGCCATCACATTCTGACGTATTTCTCTATACTGTCAGTGCTCGTAGTCTATTATCTGCTCAACCGTACACCGCTGGGGCTGCGTATCCGCTCGGTGGGCGAGAATCCCCATGCGGCCCAGTCCGTCGGAGTCAGTGTGGTCCGTATCCAGTACAGTGCGCTGCTGCTCAGCGGCTTCTTTGCCAGTCTGGGCGGAGCCTATATGTCAATGGGGTATTTGTCACTGTTCACCCGTGATATGATTGCCGGCCGGGGCTGGATCGCGATTGCTGCAGAGTCCATGGGCCGGAGTACAACCGTAGGTACAGCGCTGACCTCCTTGCTGTTCGGGGCAGCCGATGCGCTCTCCAATGCCTTGCAGGTGCTGAAGATTCCGGCTGAGCTGATTGCTACGCTTCCTTATGTGGCAACGGTCATCGGCCTGATTATCTACGCCATCTCGGAGACACGGAAGAAGAACAAGAAGCTTAAGGCTACTGTTACGAAATAATTAGGAAAGATTAACCTACGAGGGAGTGACAACGATGCCAACACCTATCATCATTGACTGCGATCCGGGGCATGACGACGCGATTGCCATTCTGCTTGCGCTGGCACATCCGGGAGAGCTGGATATCCGGGGGATTACAACCGTTGGCGGCAACCAGATTCTGGATAAAATCACCGACAATGCACTCAGGATTCTCAGCTTTGTAAATGCAGACATTCCGGTGGCCAAGGGCGCTGCGGCGCCGCTGCTGGGCAAGCTTGTTACCGGGGAGGAAGCCCACGGGGAGTCCGGCATGGACGGCCCGGCGCTGCCCGCGAGCAAGTTCAAGCCCGTAGAGCAGGGGGCAGTAGAATTCATGCTGGAGATTATTCGCGCCTCGGAAGAGAAGATCACCCTGGTGCCTACCGCCCCGCTGACGAATATCGCCCTGCTGATTACCGCTTACCCGGAAGTGAAGGAGCGGATCGAGAAGATCTCGCTAATGGGCGGCGGACTGGCTTACGGCAACGTGACCCGGACAGCGGAGTTCAATATTTATGTAGACCCGGAGGCGGCGCGGATCGTTTTTGAATCCGGCATTCCGATTGTCATGAGCGGACTGGATGTCACGGATAAGGCAGCGATCTTTGAAGAGGAGATTCAGGAGCTCAAGAAGCGCGGCCCCGTGTCCGTCATGGTCGGCGAGCTGCTGGATTTCTATTCGATCTACGGGAAGAAAATGGGCTTTGTCGGCAATGCGCTGCATGACCCATGCGCCATTGCCTGGCTGCTGCACCCGGAGCTGTTCGAATCCGAGCACCTGTATGTAACAGTAGAGACCGAAGGCAAGCTTACCCGCGGCATGACTGTGGCGGACCGCCGCAAGAAGCCGGACCAGCCTGCGAATACCGAGGTATTGCTTGGTGTAGACCGCGAAGCCTTCATCAAGCTGCTGTTCGATTCGTTGGAGCGGTTAGACCGGCAGCTGGGGTCTCCGGCAGGAGAATCCTAGCGGATGGCGGGCTGGGAACGTCTGCAGGAGACGGTAAGATTCGAGCTGCAGCAGCGGATCGAGGAAGGCTGCCAGCCGGGCAGTCTGGCGGAGAAGCTGGATGCGGCCGGGAGCGATGAGGACAAGCTGATGGAGGTATACCGGGAGCTGATGGCACTTCCTGTGGATGCAAGCTTCCCTTACCAGGAGCCGTCCGATCTGGAAGCGATCAGGCAGCTTCGTCCGGAAGGTCCGCGCAAGCTTGCGGTGGACTGGACGCCGGACCAGTGGAGAGACAGGTTCTACGGGGCCTGGCTTGGGCGGAGTGTAGGTTGCGCGCTGGGCAAGCCGCTGGAATATTGGGACTACTTGTACGGGAAGGATGGCCGGACCGGCTGGGAGAATATCGAGCTGTGGTTCCGCGGCGCGAATGCCTGGCCGATTACAGGCTATACTCCTGAGCATTCCACGGCAAGGGAGGAATACGGCCTGGGCTTAAGCGACTGGTCCTTCACCAGCACGCGCGAGAAGATCAGCTACATGGAGAGCGATGATGATATCCGTTATACCGTGCTTGGCCTGATGCTGCTGGAGCAAAAAGGGTTGAACTGGGACTCCTGGGATATCGGCAAGCTGTGGCACGGGCATCTGACCTACAGTCAGGTCTGCACGGCGGAAACGCAGAGCTATATGAACTTTGCTCAGGAGACCTCCCATTTGCACGGGGAGAAGCCGGCGGATTGGCCGCTGCGGCAGGAGCGGGTACGGATGCATCTGAATCCGTACCGGGAATGGATCGGTGCGGCGATCCGAGCGGATGCACTGGCTTATGGAGCAGCCGGACATCCCGAGCTGGCGGCAGAGCTGGGCTGGCGGGATGCCTCCTTCTCGCATGTGAAGAATGGAATCTACGGCGAGATGTTCAATGCCGCGATGATCTCAGCGGCGTTCGCAGGGCTCAGCAACCAAGAGATTGTGCAGATCGGCCTGAGTGAGATTCCGCAGACGAGCAGACTGGCTAAGGATGTGCTGCGGGGAGTTGAAATTGCACAGCAGGCAAGCAGTGAGCGTGAACTGGTCAGCACCCTTTGGAACGAGTTCAGCCATTACGACCCGGTGCATACGAATAACAATGCTGCCATTGTGGCCGCCTCGCTGATCTACGGCGGCGAAGACTTCGAGAAAGCGGTGGTCACCTCCGTATCGGCCGGAATGGATACCGACTGCAACGGGGCCACCGTCGGCTCCATTATGGGAGCGAAGCTGGGGGCTGCCAGACTTCCGGTCCATTGGACCGCACCGCTGAACGACCTGCTGTATGCGGATCTGCCGGGCTTCCACCCGATCGCCATCTCTGAGGTCGCGGAGCGGAGCTATCAGGTGTTCCTGAAGCTGCGGGCGGAGCTTGGGGAATGAATTAGAGTTAAGGTACAGTGAGGTCGCCTCGCACCGGATGTTTTCAGGGGAAAACATCCGGTGCGGTTGGGCGGCTTTTTTGTCGTTTTTTAGTATCAAAGGCTTGCTCTCTTAAAAATAGATTAAGGTTCTTACACTTTTTCAAGATACGAAATCGGGAAGATCCACTGTTTGTGTGTATTTATTTCGTATTGTATAAACGGATGAATGTATATTATAATATACGAATCAAACGAACCATTAACCGTTTCGCTGCAAAACATTAAATCAGGCGCATTCGAAAAATAGCAGAGCTGATGTTGTCCTTGTCCTACGCGCCACCACGCCATTTCTGGATAACGGATTGCTCCATTCTTTTATTGATCGCGCCTAAGGGAAGCGACGAACCGGAGAAATAGGAGGGAGTGCCCCATTGGAAGGTGCTATTCACGTCCGTATTGGACAGAATTTGCAGCGAATTCGCAAGCAGCGTGGTCTTAGTCTGGACAAGCTGGCAGCCTTGACAAATGTCAGCAAAGGCATGTTGCACCAGATGGAACGGGGTGATATTCAACCGACGGTCACCATCGTCTGGAAAATTGCAACAGGGCTCAATATTTCGTTCTCATCCCTGCTGCGTGATGATGATGCGGCAGTTGTTGTCGCCACCCCGGCACATATACCGCACGTAACAGAGGACGGCGGTCGCTGCCGCGTCTATATGCTGTTTCCGTTTGATCCGCAAACGAGGATGGAGCTGTTCACAATGGTGCTGGATGCTGGCACCGATTTTACTTCCACTCCGCACCAGCAAGGAGTATATGAGTTTTTGACCGTAACGGACGGGACGCTGCAAATGAACATACAGGGCGAATCATATACGCTGCAGACTGGACAAGCGATCAGGTTTGCCGGGCATACCGCGCATCAATATATCAACCCATCTGCAACGATAACAACGGTTCAGGTTACGATGTACTATAACGAAGAGGAATGATCCGAAGGAGGAGTTTCATATGGAATCATTGCACAACGAAGGCAGCAGACGCGTACAAGCCGCACTGACCGAAGGAGGTTACCCGAACAAGGTAGTCAAGCTGTCCGACAACGCCCATACCGCACAAGCAGCCGCGGACTCGCTTGGCTGCGATGTCGCACAAATTGCCAAGTCGATCGTATTTCGATTGAAAGAAATCGACAGTCCGCTTCTAGTTATTGCGAGCGGAATTAACCGGGTCAATGAAAAGAAAATCGCGGCCGTCCTGGACCGGCGCGTTGGTAAAGCGGACGCAGATTTTGTACGGGAAAAAACCGGTTTTGTCATTGGTGGCGTGTCTCCGATTGGACATATCCAGCCGGTTCAGACGATTGTTGACGAAGATCTGTTTCAATACAAAACATTATGGGCTGCCGCCGGACATCCGAAAACGGTATTCGAGGTAACTGCCGAGCAGCTTGTCGCCATGACAGGCGGACAAGTGATGTCGATTACGTAACTTGCTCTCGCAGAATGCAGCTATCTCGTCCAGTAGGGTATATCAGCAATTGGAGGTTGTTTTGCCAAGATGGAGATACAGTAATAAAAAGATTGGTGGTAGAAACTGAGTAACCGGATTGTATCGCACGAATCGATCCACAGTATCTGCCTGATCAATATTTCAGCGCATAAAATTTAAGTGCTGAAAAGAACAGGGAAAACCACCGCCATACGACAATGGCTGCGGTCTTCCCTGTTTGTGCTGAATAAGTAATGCTAGATAAGGGCATGACATCCACTTAACTTAACATTCACATGATTGAACTTGTATGTTAGCATTACTTGTAATTCAATTACTTACCAAATTTTGATTATTGAGAGGGGAGCGGAGCTCATGCTGAAAGTCATGATTGTGGACGATGAACCCTGGGTTCTGGAAGGACTCCGAACGATGGTGGACTGGGAGAAATCCGGATTCGAGGTATGCGCCGAAGCGCTTAGCGCCGGGGATGCATTGCGGCTGATCCGGGAGCACAGGCCGGATCTGCTGCTGACGGATATCAATCTTCCGGTGATGAGCGGCCTGGAGCTGATTGCGGCGGTGAAGGAAACGGTGGACCCGCCGCCCCGGTTCGTGATCCTGAGCGGGTATGACGATTTCAACTATGCCCGGACCGCGCTGCGTCACAAGGTGGACGGCTACCTGCTGAAGCCGGTGGATGATGAGGAGATCGAGGAGCTGCTGGGGAAGATCAGTGCTATTATTCATTATGAAACCGCTTCCAGATTAGAAGGGCAGAAGAAGCACAATATTCTGGTGCATAATCTGATCAGCCGCTGTGTCCAGGGGGATTGGAGTGGGGAGCTGGAACACGCCGCCTGCGGTCTGCTCGGGCTTCAGCCGGATACTGAGCTGCAATGCATTCTTGCTGCTGCCATCTCAGGTTCAGGTACGGTGAGCCTGAACGAAGGGGATACCGAAGGCTTCCCGGATCACCTTGGCTATGTGTTCCAGGACCCGGCCGGAAGGGCCGGGCTCCTGGTTCGCTCAGCCGGACTGTCCACAGAAGCGCTGGAGGCAGCAGCCGCTCAGGTGCAAAAGGTGCAGTCAGCGAAGCTGGGGGTACCGGTGGCTGTAATGATCAGCGGCCGGGGGAACGGTTTGCGCTCCGTCCAAGAGCTTTACACTCAGACACTTGAGGTGTGGGGGCTGAAGTACCGGAAGGAGCGGGGCGGGATTTTCTACTACAACGATCTGCGTACGGCCCGCTTGTCTCCCGAATTCACTGACGGGCACTTTACACGTGTGCTTGACGAGGTGAAGGAAGGCGTGCCTGAGAGAATCCGGGCCGCTGCTAGGGAAACCTTCGCAGCCATGACCGCCAAGCGGGTGAATATTGACGCTGCACAGGCTGAGGTAGCCCATCTGGAGATGACCTTATGCCGGAGCATTGCCGAGATGCAGGGAGACCCCGACCAGATCATGTGTGCGATGCACAAGGAGTACGGTAACCTTGGCGGACTCACGGACTATTACAAGCTTAGCCTGTATGTGGACCGGCTCTGTCTGGAGACAGCGGCGTACCTTACCGAGCTGCGGGCAGGCAACGAGGGGAATACCATCTATAATGTGATCCAATACGTGGATCTGGAATTCCGCAGCAAGCTGCAGCTCCAGGACCTCGCCCGGCAGTTTCATATGAATTCGGCTTATCTGGGCCAGCTGTTCCGCAAGGAGACGGGACGCAGCTTCAGCGATTATCTGAATGAGAAGCGGATCGAAGCGGCCAAGAGCCTGCTGAAGCGCACCCAGCTCAAGATATCGGATATCGCGGTGCAGGTGGGCTTTTCCAATACCGATTATTTCATCGACAAGTTCAAGAATAAGGTGGGTTCGTCACCTTCGGTGTACAAGAATGCCCACAACAATAAACAGCTCTAAGTGGAAACGGCTTTGCTGTCCTTTAAAGGACGTACCGTTTCAGCGAGAAATAATACCCCCACAAAGTGAGACGTTGGCTTCGAAGGTTACTCAGATACTTTGCGGGGACCCCGAAAACTTATAAATTCTATAATGATAAAATAACCCCACAAAGTGAGGCGTTGGCTTCGAAGGTTACTCAGATACTTTGCGGGGACCCCGAAATCTTAAGAAAGCCGGGTGTGTGTGAGGGATGGCGACAAAACGGTTTAAATTCGGCACCATCGTCAATGATATTCCGCTAAGCTACAAGTTCTATCTCATCTACATTGTGGGTGTGCTCCTGCCGATCATGGTGCTGAATCTGGTGTTCCTGGAGCGGATTACGGATCTCATCAAATCGAGGGAGCAGCAGAATCTGGAGATTTCTATGGAACGGGCGCGGAAGGATATTCATGATTTTATTGAAGGGGGGGTCTCTGTCGGCTACACGCTGGCTGCGGATAAGAACCTGTACGAGATGCTGGACCGGACCTATACGGACTCTATCGAGTTCTACAGCATGTTCAACGAACAGCTCAGAGACCGGATGAACAGCTATATGCCTGTTAATAATCAGCTGGAACGAATCAGTATATACACGAACAACCAAACGGTTGTATCCGGGGGCAATTACCAGGTAATGAACGATAAAGTATGGTTCAGCGACTGGTACCGGCAGGCGAAGAAGGCCACCACCCAGGTATATGTTGCTGCTTACCGGACGATGGAAAACAAGAATTTGGCCTCGTCCACCCCTACGCTCAGCATTATCGAGACCATGGACAATTACCGTAATCTGAACAACTATGAGAAGGTGCTGCGGATTGATCTGGATCTCAGTGAGATCTATGACATTATCGTCCGGGAACGGGATTACCTGAGCCTCTATCTGATCAATGGGGAGAACAAGATTGTGATGTCAGCGGACAGCGGCTATCAGCACGTTACGGATGATCCCTATCCTCTATTCGATCAGTGGGGCGACAGCCAGGACGACAGCGAGGGGGTGCGGGTAATGGCTGTAGGTACGGCGAATTATCTCAAAGGCTGGCGGATTGTCGGAATTACGCAGGGGGAGCGGATCTCCCAGGCGGTTCTCGATATCCGGCTGTACGCAGCGGGCCTAGCGACAACGCTTACTCTGTTGACCAGCATATTCATATACATCATGCTGCGCTCCTATAATTACCGGGTGAAACGCCTGGCCCGGCACATGCAGAAGGTGACGAACGAGAAGTTCGAGCTGATCGCCATCGATGAGGGCCGGGATGAGATTGGCGGGCTAATCCACAATTTTAACCGGATGACCTCCAGAATCCACTCCTTGATCAACGATGTGTACAAGCTGGAGATCCAGAGCAAGAACCTGGAGATGGAGCGCGTCAGGGCGGAGCTGAATTTCCTGCAGAGCCAGATGAACCCCCACTTCCTGTTCAACACGCTGAATGCGATTCTGGTGGTCTGTACCAAGAACAAATATAACGATGTCACCGATATTGTGAAAAGCCTGTCGAAGCTGCTGCGCAGACTGCTGAGCTGGAAGGAGGATCTGGTGTCCGTGCGCGAGGAGATTGCATTTATCGACATGTATCTGAGGATTGAGAAATTCAGGTTCCGGGACAAATTCGACTATACCTTTGAGATCGATGAGCAGTCCCTGGATTATAAAATACCGAAGCTGAGCATGCAGCCGCTGGTCGAGAATTCCTGCAAGCATGGCCTGCAGACCATTGAGGGGCTGGGGGTCATCAAGGTGGCTGCGGCCGTGCTGGATAACAGGCTGCAGATTACAGTATCCGACAATGGTAAAGGCATAGAGCCGGAGAAGCTGAAGGAGCTGATGTTCGCGGTCCGCAAGGAGGATTACTCCGGGACTCACATCGGGATTCGCAATGTATACCGCAGGCTGGAGCTGAATTACGCGGATCAGGTACGCTTCGAGATAACCAGTACGCCGGATCAGGGAACCGTAGTGACCTTTGGCATTCCCCTGAAGCTGCTTGAGAAGAATTATTCCCTGGAAAGAGAGGTATAGACGATGAAATACAAAGTGCTATTAATCGACGACGAGCCGAGCGCTCTGGAAGGTATGGAGATGTGGATCGATTGGCAGGAGCTGGGCTTCGAGCTGTGCGGAACCTGCGGCAACGGCCGGGAGGGACTGCAGATGATGAAGCAGCTTCAGCCGGATCTGGTTATTACCGATATCCATATGCCGCTGATGAATGGTCTGGAGATGATCGGGGAATGGCGGCAGAAAGGGATAGATTCGACCAAGTTCGTCATTCTGAGCGGCTACAGTGAGTTTGAATATGCCCGCACGGCCATCAGCTACGGAATCAATCACTATCTGCTGAAGCCGGTCTTCCCGGAGGAGGCTACCGAGGAGCTGCGGGAGATCCGCTTGGAGCTGGAACAGGAGGCGAACCGCAGAAGAATCCATGAGACAGCTTCCGGGGAAGAGGCGGCAACCTTAATCAAGGGGCTACTTCATGGCAAAAAGGGTGAACCCGAGCTTATGGAATGGCTGGAGACTCTGCCCGGCTTCAAGGAGAGCGCTTCCTGGAACATTTGCCTGATCCGGACGGCCCCGGAGCTGTACACAGAGGTGCGGAGCCGGACAGTCTCCCTGCTGGCCGGATATCAGGCAATGGTGACGATCGATCTGGAAGCGGGATTGCTCGGGATCGTGTATGGAGTGATTACAGACAGCTTGGAAGATGACGGGGACGCTGGCCGAATAGCTGAAGCGCTGGATACCCTGCTGCGCGAGTACGGGGGAGGGAATGTCCATATCGCGCTGGGAACCCCGGAGGATTCCTTGTTGTCCATAGAGGATAGCTATGGCCGGGCCAAAGAGACTCTTTTACATTTCTTTTACGAGCCGGAGCAGGCAGGGGTGCTGGCTTACAGCGGGGTGCAGGACAAGCCCTTCAGTTATCACTATGACCATATCGGGCTGATGGATGCTCTGCTGGACTGCGTGAATCTCCTGGACGCGGATGGCTACCGCGAGGCACTGGAGGCGGCGGGCCGCAGCTTCCGGGAACAGCAGGTCGCGCCGGAGGTAGTGCGCAAATTCGTAATCCATCTCATGTACCGGATATTCGCACTCGCACCGGGGGCAGAAGCCGCAGGCGAGGAGGGCGGAGTGGCATCGGGTGTTGAGGTATCAGAGATTCAGCAGGCGATGACCCCGCTGAGCGGGCTGCTCAGCCGCTTATTGTCCTACGGCGGGAAGGCTATAGATCTTCTGGTGCGTGAGCAGAATTATATGTCGCATGGGATTGTCCGGGAGATCAACCAGTACATCGGGGAGCATTATCAGGAGAGTCTGAGCATTCAGAAGCTGGCCGAGATCTTCTTTCTGCATCCGGTATACCTGGGGCAGCTATTGATTAAGAAGAACGGGATAACCTTCAATGAACAGCTGCATCGCCTGCGGATTCAGGCGGCGGCTGAGCTCCTGCGCGGGAGCAGGCTGAAGCTCTCAGAGATTGCCGAACGTGTCGGTTATGCCAATTACGGACAGTTTCTGAAACGGTTCGAGAAGGAGCTGCACATGGGCCCGAATGAGTACCGCCATGCCAAGTTCTAAAATTTTCGGGGGTATACCTTTAGTTCGGTCGTATTTTAACACACGGTTCACCTCTATAATTCATTTGTGTAAGTGCTTACAAATTAAAGAAAATACACTATGGAGGTGCTTTATGGGGGGCAAGTTGAAAGTTACGTACAAGTATTCCCTGATTGCTCTGTTATCCCTTAGCTTCACACTGTCAGGCTGCGGGGGCAACAATGCTGCTACTACAGGCAGTGCTAAGGAGCCAGCATCCACGGAATCTGCTTCAGCTAACAATGGAGGAAAGATTGAACCGTTCAAAGTTAGCGCATTTATCGGGGTAGCCGGGCAACAGCCGACACCGGATAATAAGATTTACAAGAAGATCAAAGAGGAGACCGGTGCCAGCTTCGATATGGAATTCTTAGCAGGCGACATTAACCAGAAGCTGGGCGTTATGATTGCAGGACAGGATTATCCGGACCTTATGACCGGAAGCACCAAGCTGACAGCAGCAGGGGCTTATATCCCGCTTGAAGACCTGATCGAAGAGCATGCGCCGAATTTGAAAGCGCATTATGCAGACTACTGGAACATGATGAAGGACCCGAATGACGGACATATTTATATTCTGCCTAACTACGGTGTATATAACGGTAAGGTCAACAGCTCATGGTATTCGGGACCGGCCTTCTGGATTCAAAAAGCAGTGCTTAAGGAATTCAACTATCCGAAGGTTAAGACACTGGATCAATACTTTGACCTGATTGAGCAATATAAAGCAAAGTATCCGAAAATTGATGGAAGCCCGACCATCGGGTTCGAAATTCTGAACTATGACTGGAAAAACTGGGGGTTGTTCAACGCACCTCAGCATCTGATCGGACATCCGAACGATGGCGGGGTAGTCGTGAAGGACGGCGTAGCCGAAGTATTTGCCAATAAGGATTATGCCAAGCAGTACTATCAGAAGCTGAACGAGATGAACGAGAAGGGCATTATCGACAAAGAAACCTTCGTGCAGAACTACGACCAGTACATGGCTAAGCTGTCCAGCGGTACCGTTCTGGGGATGTTCGACCAGCACTGGAACTTCAACGCTGCTGAGGATTCACTGACGACTCAGAATAAAATCGAACGCACTTATGTAGGTCTTCCGCTGGTATACGACGAGTCGACCAAAGATCACTACCGCGATCTTGCGGTGCTCAACCTTAACAACGGCTTCGGCATCAGCATTAATGCCAAAGATCCGGTGAAGATTATCAAGCTGCTCGACACCCTGATGGATGAGAAGTGGCAGAAGCTGTTCTCTTGGGGTGTGGAAGGCGAGGATTATATCGTTGAGAACGGCAGATTTATGAGAACCCAGAAGCAGCGTGATGATGCAGCCGATGCAACATGGCAGCTTGGCAACAAAGCCAAATCACTGTTTGAATATCTGCCTAAAACAGAAGGAAGCTTCAGCGACGGCAACTCCACCGATGCTGCTGCACAGCCGGAAGAATACAAAGCAGGCTTGAAGCCGTTCGATAAGGAAGTCCTTGATGCCTATGGCTTCAACTCCTATGTCGACTTCTTCAGCGATCCGCCGCCAAACCCTGTCTATTATCCTGCCTGGTCCATCGACCTGATTGAAGGCTCGGATGCCAAAATTGCCAGTACCAAGCTAAATGAACTGCAGACCAAGTTCCTGCCGAAAGCCATTCTTGCCAAGCCGGCCGAATTCGATTCCGTATGGACCGATTATACGGAACAGATCGAGAAAGCCAATGTGAAGGCTTACGAAGACAAGATCAATGAGCAGATTAAGTGGAGAATCGAGAACTGGAGTAAATAATGTAAGGTCTGGTACCGGGTTTTAGAAGATGGAAGGCCGGGTGACGGCCTTCCACCTTACATTAATTTGATGGAGTAGGAGACAACGAATATGGATGAGACCTTAGAAATAGATACTGGCGTCCGGCGTCCGAAGAAGAACAAGAAGAAAAAGCAGCCGATTACCTGGCGCGTAATTAAGAATCAGAATCAGCTGATCTGGATGTCCGTTCCCTTAATGCTCTACATTATCCTTTTTGCCTACGTTCCCGTATGGGGCTGGACAATGGCGTTCCAGAACTACAGACCGGCCAAGTCCTTTGGCGAGCAGGAATGGGTAGGACTGAAGCAGTTCAAGTTTTTGTTCACCGATGATAACTTCATTCGGGTCCTGCGCAATACGCTGGCCATGGGGGTTATCAATCTGATCCTCGGCTTCGTTACAGCCATCGTGTTGGCGCTGCTGCTTAACGAGATTAAGAAAGTATTCTGGAAAAGAACCGTGCAGACGATCTCCTATCTGCCCCATTTCCTATCGTGGATTATCGTTACCGGCATTGTGGCCACCTCGCTGTCCATCAATGACGGGATTGTAAATATCGTTCTGATGAAGCTGCATCTGATTAAAGAGCCGATTCTGTGGCTCAGTGAAGGCAAGTATTTCTGGGGAATCGTAGGGGCTTCACATGTGTGGAAGGAAGTGGGCTGGAATACTATTATTTATCTGGCAGCCATCGCTTCCATTGACCCTGCCCTGTATGAGGCTGCGGAGATTGATGGTGCGAACCGTTACAAGAAAATGATGCACGTAACCCTGCCTGGCATCAAGGCGACCATTGTTATTCTGATGATTATGTCCATAGGACATGTGCTGGAAGCAGGCTTTGAAGTGCAGTACCTGCTCGGCAACGGACTGGTAGTAGACTGGGCCGAAACGATAGATATTTTCGTGCTTAAATACGGACTTGCACAAGGGAATTATTCACTCGCAACCGCTGGCGGGATTTTCAAAACGGTGGTCAGCGTGACATTGCTGCTTATGGCTAACGGGATTTCCAAGCGGCTTGGGGAAGAGAGGTTGTTATAATGGCGGATAACCGGCAGATTAGCCCTGGGCATAAAGCAGGCTTTACGGCGAAAAGAAACCTGGGCACCGGCAGACTTGAACCGTTTTTGTTCACTTCCTTCAATACGGTCTTCATGGTCTGTCTGGTGGTTGTGACTTTATATCCATTCATCAATACGATTGCTGTTTCATTTAATGAAGGAAATGATACGATCCGCGGCGGCATTTACTTATGGCCACGACAATGGACCTTTCAGAATTACAAGGCGATTTTTGCCACCGGAACGATCTTTGATGCTTTCCTGATATCTGTGGCACGTACAGTGGTTTCTACATTGCTTAATATTTTTCTGACCACCATGCTGGCGTATACCTTAAGCCGCAGGGAGTATGTATTCCGTAAGTTCATTACGGTAATCTTCGTGCTGACGATGTATTTCAGCGCAGGTCTGATCCCGAACTACTTCCTGATTAAGGACCTGGGCCTGTTGAACAGCTTCTGGGTCTACGTTATTCCATCGATGATCAGCGCGTTCAACATGATCGTCATCCGCACTTACATCGGTACGATACCGGAGAGCCTGATGGAATCGGCAAAAATCGACGGTGCCGGGGATTTCAAAATCTTCATGCGGGTCGTCTTCCCGCTTTGTAAGCCGGTGCTCGCGACGATTGCACTGTTTGTGGCGGTTGGAGCCTGGAACGCCTGGTTTGACGCTTTCATCTACACCTCCTCCAAGCAGCACCTCAGTACACTGCAATATGAGCTGATGAAGCTGCTATCTTCAACGATGAACTCTAACGGGAACCCTACCGTAACCAACGGGGTGGGTATGGATCAGAATTCAGCCCGGGCGATGGTGACGCCGATTTCGATCCGGGCAGCTATCACCGTGGTCGCCTCCGTACCTATATTGCTGGTGTATCCGTTCATGCAGAAGTATTTCGTAGTGGGTCTTAATGTCGGCAGTGTGAAAGAATAAGCGTTCAGAGCGAATAGACTTGTCTATGCAAAATAGCAAAAGGGGTGCAGTCCTATCAGGGGCCGCACCCCTTTTTGTGCTACTATTCTGCTTCCATTGAATAATCCCATAGAGCCCCGAGCATCCTTATAATGCTCTGCTCGTCCATAGACGTAGCAATCATTTTTAAAAAAATGATGACACAGCGTAAGAAATACCTTATTATTTAAAGAGATTTTTATTAAAACAGTTTTTAAATAATTATAGTACAATAAATCCTGAGGTTCAGAGAGTACGTTCAGGCAGTCTGTAAGGGAGGGCTTCATATTCTTTCGCTGAGTCAGGTTAGCAAGAGCTTCACGCTGAAGGACGGCCCTTATACGGCTGTCGATCAGGTATCGCTTGAAGTCCAGGCGGGTGCCATTCACGGTATTATTGGCACCAGCGGCGCAGGTAAATCCACGCTACTGCGGCTGATCAATCTGCTGGAGCGGCCCGATGAAGGAACGGTTATGGTTGACGGGCAGCGGCTTACGGAGTTGCCGGATAAGGAGCTGCGCCGGCAGCGGCAGAGAATCGGTATGATCTTTCAGCATTTCAATCTGATCGGCAATGCCACTGTCAGCCGGAATGTGGCGATCTCTCTGGAACTTGCTGGGGTGCCGCGTGCAAGGCGGATGAAGCGGGTGGAGGAATGTCTGCAATTCGTAGGCCTGGCGGACAAAGCCGGGCAATATCCGGCCCAGCTCAGCGGAGGACAGCGCCAGCGGGTAGCGATTGCCCGGGCACTGGCTAACAGTCCGAAGCTGCTGCTGTGCGATGAGCCGACATCTGCGCTTGATCCGGGCACCACGGCAGATATTCTGGAGGTGCTGCGCAATATCAATGCTTCCCTGGGCGTAACGATTGTGATCGTTACCCATGAACTGGATGTCGTGCGGAGCATCTGTTCCGAGGTATCCGTCATGGAGAGCGGACGGATCGTAGATTCCTTCTCCCGTGAGGAGGGCGGCTTCCTTCCTCCAGGAACGCATTCAGGCTCCTTCCGCGAGCGGATCACCGGCAGAACGGGGGCCTCCCATGTTTGAGAGCATGCTGAAATACCAGGATCAGATGTGGCAGTCTATCGGAGAGACCTTTGTTATGGTCGGCATTTCAATAGGCGCTGCGCTGCTGCTGGGCCTTCCGCTGGGGACGCTGCTTTATTTTTGCCGCAAAGGCCAGTTATATGAGAATAGAGGACTGTCTCTAGTGCTGAACAGCATCGTCAATGTCGTCCGTTCCTTTCCGTTTCTGCTGCTGGTGGTGGCGCTGATTCCGTTCACCCGGCTGGTGGTGGGTACTGCGATTGGCACCCTGGCAGCCACGGTGCCGCTGTCCATCGTTGCCATTGCGTATTACTCGCGGCTGGTAGAGCAGTCACTGCTGGAGGTTCCGCGGGGAACGATTGAAGCGGCATTGTCGATGGGGGCATCGAAGCCGGGAATGATTTTCAAGTTTCTATATGTAGAGGCCCGTTCTGGGCTGGTGCTGGGACTCACTGCGTCTACGATCAGCTTCATTTCTTTTTCAACCGTAATGGGGGTTGTCGGCGGCGGCGGGGTGGGCGATTTCGCCATCCGTTACGGGTATCAGCGCTTCGAGACTGAGGTGATGATCTACGCCATTCTCGTGATGATTGTACTGGTGCAGCTCATTCAATTCACGGGAAGCACGATAGCCAGACTGCTCGACAAACGCTAGAATACTATACAATAATGGGGGCTTGAGAGATATCATGAAAAGAACAGGAAGAAGAATGACGACCACGTTTGCACTGGTCCTGCTTGTATTGACGCTTGCACTTGCAGGCTGCGGCAACAGTAAAGAAGCGGAAAAGACACCGGCGGCAACCAGCACCGGACCTGTGAAGATCAAGGTAGCCTCGCTGATTCCGCCAATGACGGATATCCTCGAACTTGTGAAGCCGATTCTGAAGGAAGAAGGCGTGGACATGGAGGTTGTCGTGCTGTCCGATAACGTGCAGCCAAACGAAGCGCTGGCGAACAAAGAGGTGGATGCGAACTTCTTCCAGCATGTCCCTTACATGGAACAGTTCAATGCTAGCAAAGGTGCAAAGCTAGTGCCCGTTCAGCCTGTATATGATGCCATCTACGGCGGATACTCCAAACGCTTCAAGAACATTGCCGATCTGCCAGAGGGAGCAACGCTCGTCATGGCCAATGATCCGTCCAACATTGGACGCTCCCTGCAAATGTTCGCAGATGCCGGATTAATTACGCTGAAGGATGGAATAGGGATTCAGGCTACGCAAGCCGATATTACCGCCAATCCAAAGAACTATAAGTTCGAGGAAGTCGACCTGCTGATGCTGGCCCGGATGCTGGATGATGCCGATCTGGTCGCCATGACACCAGCCTACGCGAGCCCGCTGGGTCTGACTCCGAAGAAGGATGCGCTGATCACCGAGCGTGAAGATTCAGCCTTCACCATTACGCTTGTTGCCCGTGATGACAACAAGGATTCCGATGCCATCCAGAAGCTGGCGAAGGCGATCAGCGGCCCGGAAGTGAAGAAGTTCCTGGAGGATAATTACGCGGATATCGCGCTGCCTGCTTTTAAATAGTAGATAAACGGGTT
The DNA here is from genome assembly GCF_042684125.1 of Paenibacillus rhizoplanae. NCBI lineage: Bacteria > Bacillati > Bacillota > Bacilli > Caryophanales > Paenibacillaceae > Paenibacillus > Paenibacillus rhizoplanae. The sequence goes on from NZ_JBHUKY010000081.1 coordinate 40,065, forward strand.
ACATCCTATACCGAAGTAAACAAAAAACGGCCTTCTCTTGGGAGAGAGGCCGTTTTTTGTTGCGCAGGAAGCACATTGCTCCTGCTTGATACATCAATGATTCCCTAATTTACCGTAGAGCGTTAACGGGATAGGCCACCTCATATTGCGCCGCTTCAATCCATGTCCCCGTAGTGAAGTCCCGTCCCCGTACAAGCACTTTATCAGCATAGACTTCTATATAATAGCCCTGGCTGCCGCTCTTGTGTTCATCCGCATCCGTCCAAAGGTAGGCCACCGAAGCGGCATTGAACATCGTAGCCGTCTGTCCGTTGCCGGGATACATAGTATTGCTGACTTCCAGCTCCCAGTGGGTATGCCCGGTGAACAGCAAGGTCTGCGGGTGCCGCGACAGAATAGTACGCAGCTCCTGATCCTGAGTTACCCCGTACCATTCCTGGGATTCCAGCGAACCGGCTACCGTATCCTTCAGCGGCTGGTGCAGGAAGAGGAAGACGGGCTGATTCGGCAGGTGAGCCTGTTCCGGGTACGGCTGCATTTGCCCGTCAGGCTCGGGTTTGTCCGGTGCGCATTCCCCAAGCTTACGGTCCAGCCACTGCAGCTGCTCGCCGGATAAATGGCAGAACGTCTGCAGCCCTTCCTCAGTGCCCAGGAAGATGAAATGATACCCTGAGGTCCAGTGATCATGATAAGGACCTGGCATCCCCATGCGGGAAGTATACATCGCAAGACGGGAATCCCAATGGCCGAGGCCGACGTCATGGTTGCCCAGGGTGTAACGAAGCTGCGGCAGTGAGGCCTGATGCTGTTCAAGAATACGCTGGACCTCCTCATACTCCTCCGGGAAGCCATTGTTCGTAATATCTCCAATATGCATGATGCCGCTGCTGCCCTGTGCGTGTAAGGCCAAATCCTGTAATGCCTGCCCGAAGTTCTGGTTGTACTCGTGTTCCGGATCGGCGGTGACATGGGTATCGGTGATAATCTGGAACGTCAGCAGCGGTTCAGTAACGCCCGGTATGGAAGATGTATTCATAGGTAAGCGAAGCCTCCTTGAAATATTTTATTCGTTTGGCTAATGCCCCTTGGCACTAATGTTCAAGCCAACAATCCCCGCTACAATCACAGTCACCCACAGGAGGGAGGAGCCCGTCAGCCGTTCTTCGAAAAACAATGCCCCCGCCAGAGAAATCAGGAGGATACCTGCCCCGGACCATACGGCATAAGCGACTCCAACTTTGATGGAGGTGAGTGCGACACTCAGTGAGGTGAAGCTGATTCCGTAGAATACGAACATCAGCACAGAGGGCCAGGGCCGTGTGAGGCCATGAGACAGCTTCATGGAGACCGTTCCGGACAGCTCGAAGACAATAGCCAAGGCAAGAAATACCCAGGCCAAGGCCCCTTCGGCCTTCATCGTGTAATCCTTCGTACGCCAAGCTCTGCATAAGAAGACACGATACAATCTGCATCCGGCAAAAGAGTCCCGGCAGCCTGCGTGTCTGCCGCCGCAGTAACCCGGCTTGCTGCCGCCTGCCCGTTCCCGCCCGCATTTGCGTCCGGTCCTTCCGCCGCAGCTGAAGCCGCCAGCCCGGCGTTGATTCCGCCGGCAATCCCAATGGCTACGGCAGCGCCCGCTGCCTTCGCCATCCGCATATCTCCGTTCGTATCGCCGATGACGGCGGCTTCGGCCGGAGATACCCCGAGCCGCTGGCAGGCCAGCAGCGCCATGTCGGGGAAGGGCTTGCCCCGCTCCACCTGATCCGTGCCGATCACGGCGGTGAAATACTGGCGGATGCCCAGCCAGCGCAAATGATTCTCGGCTGCCGCAGTTTCATCGGCAGTCACTACGGCCATAGGTATGCCCTGGGCTGCGCACGCGTCCAAAAAGGGCACCAGCCCGGGGAGAGAGCGGACCGGACGGCTCTGCTCCAGCATCGCATCCGCTACATTCCGGCAGGAGTCCACCAGTTCAACCGCTTCGGCCCAGGATAGGCCAAGCAGATAACCCTGCCAGGACAGAATGGCATACAGATCGCTCATCGTCCCCATGGCAAGGGGGCCGTTACGGTCATAATCTGTAATCCTCCCCTCAGCATCATGAACCGTTCCCAGCAGGGAGGCCAGATGCTGCGTGGGGAACCTCAGGCCGCGCTGCTCAAGCTGACGGTTGAACTGGGTGAGGAAGCATTCGCCCCAGCTTCCCCAGAGGGAGATGAACTGCAGCAGCGTTCCGTCCTTGTCGAACAGAATGGCGGATACGGGATAGTTCCCTTGCGGAGTGATAAGCTCAGTCATGCTGCATTCCCCTTTACCTTTAACGATTTTTTCGTTTATTTCAGCTTATCCAGTGCCGCCTGAGCCGTCTGCTGCGCTTCCTTCAGCGCCTCGGCTGCCGGGATATTCTCGATCTGTACCTTATCCGCTGCGATGGTCAGGGCATCATTAATTTTGCCGCCGGTCGGGTCCTGGAAGGGGGCCGAGGCGTGAGCTGCCTGCTGCAGGGGAATTTTGATCTGCGGATTGCTCTCACTGAAGGTGACGAATGCCGGATCTTCCAGCGCAGACTGGCGGACGCTAATATATCCGGTATGGATGGACCAGAACGCGGTATTCTCGGAGCTTGTGAAGTAGGTCAGCCATTTCATCGCTGCCTGCTTCTCGGCGTCTGGGGCTTGGGCAGGAATACCGGCCATACTCGCCCCGGCGACAGGTTTGCCTTCGCCGGCTCCGGCCCAGCCCGGTTGCTCCATAGCGGAGACGACGCTGAAATCAAGGTCGCCCTGGTCGCCGCTGGAGCCGGTGTATCCGGCCGCCTGGCCTTTCATCACATCGTCAATCGTCTTGTACCAGTACTCCCAGCCTTGCCCGCCGGAGTGGATACGCATGATCTTGTCGTCATGAATCGACTTGCGGAAGAACTCCCAGGTGTCGATCCACTCCGGGGAATCAATCGTGACCTTGGTGCCGTCCTCACTAAGAATACTGCCTCCTTTGCTGAGAGCGGCATCAATCATATTGCCGGGGCCCCACATCGGTTCCCAGCCGTAGAAGGTGGTTTTGCCGCCTTCGGAGACGGTCATTTTTTTCGCGGCCGCAGCGAGGTCTTCCCAGGTCTTAATCTGGCTGGCGTCTATGCCGCTTTTCGCAAAAGCATCCTTACGGTAGTACATCACCTGGGTCGATCCATACATCGGGAGGAAATACTGCTTGCCGTCCACCCGGCCCTGGTTCAGGAAGGTCTGGACGAAATCCTCTTTATTGAAGTCCGGCTGCCCGGCAATCAGCTCATCCATCGGGGCGTAATACCCCTTGCGCGCCCAAGCGATATTGGAGGAGAGGACCACCGCCGGGACCTGCCCGGCAGCAATCGCTGCCTGAAGCTTCTGTTCGGTCTCTGTATAATCCCCCTGCACGATCCCCTTGACAACAACCTCCTGCTGGGAGGCATTGAATTTCTGAATGAGCGATTCCATATTTTCACCCAGCTTGCCGCCGAGCCCATACCAGAATTCAATCGTGACCGGTGCGCCTCCTGCCGGAGCGGCATTGGCAGCAGGTACGGCTGCGCCGTCCGCTGCTGTAACCTCACCCGAAGCAGCATTCCCGCCGCAAGCGGTGAGTACGGAGAGACCGGCGATCATGGATACTGCGGATAACCTTTTGAAAATATAAGAATATATATGTTTCACGCTATACATTATCCTTCTATTTCTCGCTGAAACGGTACCGTCCTTTAAAAGGACGGCGAAGCTGTTTCCACTTGATACGTTCATCATCATTCTCCTCTTGGGTATGGAAGTTTAGGTGTTAGCCTTTACTTGAGCCTGCGGTCATGTTGACACTTTGCATTATCGTTTTCTGCGCCAGCAGGAAGACTAGCAGCAGCGGGGCAATCGTGAAGGCGCTGGCGGCCATGATGAGCGGCCATTTCAGTCCGTAAGCACCTCCTTCCACGAAGAAGCTGCGCAGACCGGCCGAGACCAGCTGCAGGCTGGGGTCCTTCGTAATGAGCATCGGCCAGAAATAATTATTGTACTGGTCAATGAAGGTAATCAGCGCCAGCACGGCGAACGATGATCTTGTGACGGGCACCAGTACGGTCCATAGAATCCGCATATGCGAGGCCCCGTCCACTTCACCGGCCTCCACCAGCTCATGCGAGACCTGGAGGAAGGCTTGCCGGATCAGAAAGATGGCGAAGATACTCACAGAGTTGGAGAGAATTAGCCCCGCATAAGAGTTCAGCAGATGAAGCTCGGACAGGATCAGATAGCCGGGCAGGTAGACTGCCGTAGCGGGAACCATATAACCGAACAGAATCACTCCGGCAAAAACGCCCTTCAGGCGGAATTTCATATGCGTCAGCGCATAAGCCATCATCCCGGAATTGATGATCTGCAGGATGACAATGGAGACAGCGACGAAGATACTGTTACCCATATATCTGGCGAACGGAGCCTCGTTCCAGGCTGCGGCGAAGTTCCCCCACAGAGGCACCTCGGGCCAGAGAGTGGGCGGGGAGCGCCAGATTTCATCATTGGTTTTGAGGGCACTCGTAACCATCCAATAGAACGGGAAGGCCATCAGAAGAGCAAGCGCGGCGAAAAAAATCTGGCGGACCAGCCCGCTGATACGTGTGAATATAGGCAAGCGGTGAGACCTCCTTGTGAATAATGAAGCTTCTATTGATAATGAGTAGTCCGCTTGCTGATCCCGAAAGAGAGGACCGACAGCAGCATGCAGATCAAGACCAGGACAACCGCTACAGATGAAGCTTCTCCGATCTGGAAGGATTCAAAGGCGGACTGATAATACAGATACAGCAGCGTACGGGTGGAGCCGGACGGGCCGCCCTGGGTCAGCACATTAATCTGGTCATAGGCCTGAAGTGCCGAGACTAGCTGCACCACGAATAAGAAAAGAGTGGTCGGCGAGATCAGCGGCCATGTAATCCGCAGGAACTTCTGCACCGGGCTTGCCCCGTCCAGCTCCCCGGCTTCCAGCAGGTCGGAAGGCACATTGCGCAGCGCCACCAGATAGAAGATCATTGCCCAGCCGACCGACTTCCAGATCGTGACCAGCAGGACGCCGGTTAATGCCCATTTGGGGTCCTGCAGCCAGCCGATGGAATCCAGGCCGAAGAAGTTCAGCACCGCATTGGCAAGCCCGGCTTCAGGCTGATAGATCCAGGACCAGACGATAGACACAGCGACGGTCGGCGTCACCCAAGGCGAGAACAGCAGGACCTGATAGAGGGCGGAGCCTTTCAACTTGCGGTTCATCAGGAGGGCGAGCCCTAGTCCTAGCAGGATCACCGGCAGCACACTGCCGAGGCAGAAGAGGACGGTCACCCTCAGCGCCTTGTAAAAAGCCGGGTTACTGAGCAGATCGGTATAATTCTGCAAGCCGACAAAGGTTTTCTCCGGGCTCATGAAATCCCATTCCGTGAAGCTGAGATACAGCACATACAGCAGCGGCGCGAGCCAGAACACAGCGAACGGGACCATGGCCGGCAGGGTGAACAGCACGGGCTTCAAGCCGCCGATAAACTTTGAACGTGTCATTTTCGTCCGGATTCCCCATTCCATTCACATTGTTTGATGCGATATAATGCAGAGGACAACACCTCTGTTCAAAAAAAATTGTACACTCAAGAAGCAGACCTATGGTCAAGCGGGAGTAAAGCCCGGTTGGAATTTGTGTAAAATTTGTAGAATGACTGCCTTAAAGCTTCAGTATTGTGTAATGTAGAGGGAACGATTCTATCCGAAAATGAGGTGCCACCTGATGAAGCAGGCCGCATTTGGCGGGGACAACCCGCATCGTTCACCCCGGGAGCAACTGCTCGGCCCGATGATTGATGCCATAGCACAGACCATGGATTTATATGGAGCGAATTATTCCTTCGGACAGCTGTACGGGGTGATGTTCTTTGAGGACAAGCCAATGACGCTGGAGGAAATGAAGCAGGTAATGAATATGAGCAAAAGCAACATGAGCTACGGTGTCCGCTCCCTAATCGCCTCCCGGATGGTAACGAAGCTGCCGGAGAAGCGTGAGCGGAAGGAGCTGTACGCAGCGGAGACCGACTTCTTCGAGGCCTTCCGGAACTTCTTCACCCTGAAGCTTCAGCGGGAGATCGATGTGATGCAGGAAGCGATGGGAGCTGCGGTGCCTGAGCTTCGGGCGCTGATCGATGCAGCGGATACACCCGAAGAGGAGCGCCAAGCCTGCCTCCGGGATCTGGAGAAGCTGGAGCATGCGGCCGAGTATTATGCCTGGCTGCAACGGTTCGTCTCGGGGCTTGCGGAGGGGGAGATCTTCGGCGGGGAGTTGCCGGGGGGAGGGGCGGAATATAAGCTATGACCAATCAAATTTTGATCGTTGATGATGAGGCGGATATTATTAAGCTGCTGCAAGATTATTTTGAGATCAATGGTTATCAGGTCTTAACCGCACGAAGTGGAACCGAGGCTTTGCAAAAGGTAGCGTATAGTCCAGACATTATTTTATTGGATATTAATATGCCGGAGATTAATGGTCTTGAAGTGTGCGCCCGCATACGGGATTATGTATCCTGCCCTATTATATTCTTAACCGCCAAAATAGAAGAAATTGATAAAATCAATGGCTTTCGCGCCGGTGGTGACGATTATATTGTGAAGCCCTTCAGCATTGACGAGCTTGGAGCGAGGGTGGAGGCACATCTGCGCCGTGAACAGAGACAATCCATTAAGACACAAACCAAATTTTCAGAGGATTTAGTAATAGACTATTCTTCCAGAATGGTTTACTGCAAAGGATGTCCAATAACTTTTGCCAAGAAAGAATTTGGGATCATTGAATTATTATCCATGAACAGCGGTCAAGTATTTGATAAGGAACATATTTTTGAAAGGGTCTGGGGCCTGGAGCATGAGGGAGACAGCGCCGTTGTTGCAGAGCATATCAGAAGAATCCGGGTTAAGTTTACTGAGATTAGTGATCATGTATACATTTCAACAGTATGGGGTGTGGGCTATAAATGGGTAGGTTAATAAAAGGTTTTCGTAACTTATCCATCAGGGTGACATTTATGATCTATATGCTTATATTTGTACTTATTGCCGGACTCCTTAGTGTGATTACCATTACTGGGGTAGGCCAGATACGTAATAATATGTTTCTGAAGTATAATGCGTCTTACACCTCAGCGGATATCGAGAACCCGGTAATTATCTACAATATGAAGGACTTCAATACAGACTATTCGTATAAAGATCAACAAATTATTAAGTTATGCAGTTTTCTGGACTCCTGGTCCATTTTGATATTTTTTGGGCTGGCTACCTTGTTGGCCTCCTGGTTGTTTTACCATAATAAGCTCAAACAACCGATTGGGACTTTACGCGAGGCTTCTCAAAAAATATCCGGCAACGACTTGAACTTTCGTATTCCGCAAGCTAGTGAAGATGAGATGGGACAGCTATGCGGGTCTTTTGAGCGAATGAGAGCCGCGCTGGAGGATAATAACCGTCAGATGTGGCGATCCATAGAGGATAGAAAACAGTTAAATGCAGCTTTTTCACATGATTTGCGGACACCGCTGACAGTACTGCGGGGTTACGCGGATTTTTTAAATAAATATCTGCCAGAAGATAAAATAAGCAAAGAGAAGCTGCTGGATACGATATCAACTATGAGCGCACATATATTACGGCTGGAGAACTATGTGCAAATTATGGGCGAGGCCCAAAAACTCGACGATATCTCGGTAGCATGGACCAAAGTAGAGGTTTCCGTTTTTTTGGAACAACTAAGCAGTTTGGCTGAATTTCTGGCACGGGAACAGTCACTGGAACTTTCATTTGAAAATCATATATCTGAACCATTTTTGTATTTGGATACAGGAATGGTTACCAGGATATACGAAAACTTGATTGCCAATTCCCTTCGTTATGCGAGTCTGACGATTTCTGTCCGATTTGAAATGGATGAGGGATTCTTTTCGATTACAGTCAGTGATGATGGCAAAGGGTTCTCCAGCCAGGATCTGAAGCTCGCTACCACTCCGTTTTATACTAGCAGGACGGAAGCTGAGGAGAGCCATTACGGCATGGGGTTGAATATTTGCAAGGTACTGGCTGAGAAGCTGGGGGGCGGTATTCAGCTAACAAACCATAAGTCAGGCGGCGCCTGTGTGAAAGTTTGGATAATGCTGCACCAAAGTTGATAAAAAATAGATATTTATTGGATATCCTTTCCTAGAGAACAACCTGGGGGAGGATATTTTTGTATCCATATATAAAGGGAGGCGCCGATATGATTCTGCAAGGGAAGAAATTGTGCAAATATTATGGCACTGGAGAGAGTCAAGTGAAGGCCATTCATGATGTGGATTTCGCTGTGGCAAAAGGGGAGTTTATTTCTATTGTCGGGCAGTCGGGTGCAGGGAAAAGTACATTAATGCACATCATTGGCGGCTTGGATGCACCTACAAGCGGGGAGGTCATCATCAATGGGACTTCCATTTATACAATGCCAATGAGTCCATTAGCCATATTTCGCCGCCGCCAGATCGGATTTGTGTTTCAGGCTTTTAATTTGGTACCCTCACTTAATGTGTGGGAGAATATCATTTTACCTATCGGGCTGGATGGGAAGAAAGCAGATGTTAGCTATATTGAAGATATTTTAAATACTTTGGGGATCTATGAAAAGCGGGCCAGTCTGCCCACAGTATTGTCTGGCGGCCAGCAGCAAAGGGTGGCAATTGCCCGTGCATTGGCAGCTAGACCGGCTATTGTGCTCGCAGATGAACCCACAGGAAATCTCGATAGCCGTTCTAGCAATAACGTTTTGGATTTGCTGCGTTTATCCGTAGAGAAATATAATCAGACTTTGATTGTTGTAACGCATAATGACGAAGTGGCTAAGCTTGCAGACCGGACGGTTCGGGTAGTAGACGGTTCCATTGCAGTAGAGGTAGAACAATGAAAAATAGGATTTCGGTTCACCAGGTATCTCTAAAAAATTTACGTCATCACAAAAGCAGGACAGTATTGACTGTAGGTACAGTTGCTTTAGCCGTAGCCTTGATTTTTGTAGTGCTGACTTATTTCTATTCCAATGACCAGCGGAGTAAACGGGAAGCGATTAATGAGCTAGGTGCCTATCATGTGCAGTATGAGCATTTGTTGCCGGAGCAGCAACAAGCTATCGAGAATAATCCGAAGATAAAAAAGCACTATGTTTCCTATATCAGTAAAAATATTAAATCGGACACGTTTGAAAAATTGAATATTAATATGGCTATAAGTTATATAGAGGGAATTAATGAAGGACTGATTCAATTAAGGGAAGGGAGAGCCCCGGTAACAGACGACGAAATGGTACTGGATAAGTGGGTCATAGAGGAAATGGGCTTTCCCTCCAAATTGGGAGAAGTAATACCCTTAGATTTACAAATTAAGAGAGCAGGGAAAATGGAACATATAACAAAAAGTTTTAAGCTGGTGGGCATTGTTGATGATATTGCCGTACGTAAAACGGTTAGAGCTGGTCTGATGTTTATTTCTCAAAGTCTTTCCAGGCAATATAGTCCTAACCCGGATATTGTTATATTTGCTCTTTTAAATTCGGACTTCAATGCCACATCTACGGCACATAGAATTGGTGAGGGAGCTAAGCTAAGAGAAGATCAGATCCAAATCAATGAGCGTTATAGCGGCGCATATGAGCAGAATCCTGTATCTATTCTGAAAGCAGCCGTAATTGTATTTGTAATTTTAATTAGTGCAGGCATGGTTATTTATAATATTTTCAATATATATCTATCCGAGCAGATCCGTTTATTCGGGATGATGAAAGCGATAGGAATGACTCCTAAGCAACTACGCAGCATGATCCTTACAGAAGGGCTTATTATTTCACTGGCGGGCAGCTCCATGGGTCTTCTGTTGGGGGGAGGGGGAAGCACGGCATTCATTCCCTTCTTAGGAAATATGGCTAGTGGAAACTCCGCATTATATGTTGAATTGTCCCCTTATATTGCTTGTGCTGTTTTTGTTATGGGTCTGATTCTCGTTATGCTATCTGTTTATATGCCTGCTAGAAAAGTAGGAAGCCTTACAGAGATTGCAGCGATTCGTTATAATCCGGCTGAACCCCTGGGAAAGAGAAGCCTCGACACCAAGAGCAAATTGAAAAATTCAATTAGCGGTTTTTCCCTGGTGTCGGCACAGCTTATTCGATATCGTAAACGTACCTGGGTGACTGTAATATCCATTACGCTGACGGGTTTTATTTTTGTGGTCACAGGGAGTATCTTCAGTAGCATGAATATTGATAATATGGCTGGAAGTATGGTGCCTGGAGACTATAAACTAAGTGCTGCTAACCTTGACTCTGACGAACAACTCGATTTGTTAAACGAGAAAATCCTTAAACAAGTTAGTGATATTCCAGGTATTGAAAAAATAATGACAGAAATGTATGCTGTCTCGACTTATAACAAGCAGGATGCAAACCTTCATCTCAAGGACTTGGCGAGTATGAAAAACCCGGAAATTCGAACGGATATTTATGCTTACGATGATGCCTTAATGAAAATTACACTCAAGAGGCTAGGGAAAGATGATTCTATGCTTACAGAACTGAGAAATGGTGATAATCTCATTGCGGTCGCGGAAGATGGAGGGTACCAAGTGGGAGATAAAATACGATTGGCAAAGTATGGCGAAGGACAGAAAGAACGTGTATTCACTATTGTTGGTGTATTGCCCAACTATGTTACGTATAAAGGTAATTCTTCAGATGGAGGAGTTCTTATTGCTCATCAGGACCTGTTTAAACGATTGGATCTGGATCAGCGTATCAAGCAGGTTAGCGTTCAAGTTAATGAAGGACAACAAGGGGAAGTGGAACGGAATTTAAAAGGCATTGCAACTGCTGATCGAAGAATAACATTCACTTCGTTCCAGGAGACTTATCAGGAGTTCAATGGAATGAAGAAAGTACTCCAGTTGGCGGCTAATAGCCTTACTTCAGCATTGCTGATTATCAGTATATTTAACTTAATTAATTCTAATTTAACCAGTATGTATGCTAGGAAGCGGGAAATTAGTTTAGTTGAAGCCATTGGCATGTCACGGAGTCAACTAACCATGCAGCTAGGCGGTGAAGGTTTCATTGTCATTCTGTTCAGCTTGTTAATCACCTTTTCATTGGGTATACCTGCCGGATACTTTGGCGTGGAAATGTTCAAGCAATCAGCGAGCTATGTTCAGTATCAATTGCCAATGGCAGCCATGCTGACCCTAGTATGCGCCTATTTTACAGTTCAAGTAGGGACTACCTTCTATATGCAGTGGCGCCTCAGCAAGGAGAGCTTGATGGAACGAATCCGGTTTAGTGAATAAATGAGGGAAAGCAAATAACTGAATTTTATAGGAGGTCTATAACTGTGTATCAGTATAAAATGAAGTTTACAAAACCTTGCTACGGTTGCTTAATTGTATTCATCTTTATTGCACTTTCCTTGACAGCGTGCGGAACGAATAAGGGAGAGGGTATCGCTCCTGAGTATCATGGCGTAAAGTACACAGGACAAGGTACTTTGGAAACAAAAGTTAATGTGGTTATTTACAATGAAGATGAGGTTCTATTTCTGCAGACGGTTAAGGTTATTGATGATCATCCTACAGTGTGGAAAGCACTTCAGGCAATCTCAGACAATGCTGAACAGGGAATGCTAATTGAAAAGGATCAGAAAGGACAAATAAGTAAGGTTGACGGAATAGAGAATAATCAAACTAAAAAGTGGAAGCTGTATATTAACAATATCCTTGAAGATGAAGACCTTGAAAATATCGGAATTGACGAGGAGCAGCCATTGACATTGAGGTACATAGCCGATTCTTAGGGTATAATGAATTTTTAGCAACGGAAGAGAGGGATCATACCATATGAAGAACAAATCACAAGCTAATCCGGTGTACGTGGTGGGAATTGCGCTCTTATTTGTGTATTTATTTTGGGGAGGTACCTATGTCGGCATGAAGATTGCCATCGAGACGATGCCGCCTTTTCTGATGGCGGGGGTCCGCTTTTTTGCGGCAGGTGTGGTCCTTTATATTATTGCCAGATTAAGCGGAGCGAAGCGTCCGGTAACGCGTGAATGGCGCGCCTCCGCAATTGTTGGCGCCTTGCTGTTACTTGGGGGCAACGGGGTTGTGGCCTGGTCAGAGCAAAGAGTCTCTTCCTCCATCGCTTCGCTCATTGTGGCGGCAGTGCCTGTCTGGATGATGCTGATGGGCTGGCTTGGACGCGGCGGCAAACGGCCGAATACCGGAGTCATCGCCGGAATTGTACTTGGACTGCTCGGCATCGCTGTACTGGTCTTCCAGCCGGGCAAGGGGGAGACGGGCACCGCTACCGATCTGATCGGAATTATTACCGTGCTGGCAGCTTCCATCAGCTGGGCCGTAGGGTCCATGTATTCCCGAAGCGCGACCATGCCGGGTTCACCCTTGATGGCGACAGCGGCGCAGATGCTAACGGGAGGCGCGCTGCTGGTGATATTCTCTTATTTTACCGGCGACTGGTCCACACTTAATATCTCCGGCATTTCTATGCGATCATACCTGGCTCTGGCCTACCTGATCACATTCGGCTCCATTGTGGGCTACACAGCCTATATCTGGCTGCTTAAGAATGCTGACGCTACCCTTGTCTCCACGTATGCCTTCGTTAATCCGGTAGTGGCGGTGCTGCTTGGCTGGTTGCTGGTAGGCGAACAGCTTACCCTGAACACCCTGATCGCTGCCGTGATCATAATCGGGGCTGTGGTTTTGGTGACTGTTTTCCGTGGTAAGCCGCAGCCGGCGGCTACTCAAGCAGCGCTTGATATACAACCGCAGCAGCAGTCGATACACTGAGAGCATCTTAGCCGAAGGAGTGGTAAGTATGTTTGATATGTTAAAGGTAGGCCGAAATATCGTTAGATTGAGAGGTATGGCGGGTCTGACTCAAATGGGGCTTGCGGACAAGCTGGGCATCAGTTATCAGGCAGTTAGCAATTGGGAGAGAGGGGCAAGTATGCCGGATATCTCCAAGCTTCCGCAGCTGGCAGAAATCTTTGATGTGGGGATCGACGAGATCCTCGGAGAAGGACAAGGACAGGGCTCCCGCATGATCGAGAGCGTACTGGGGCATGGCGGCACAGATTATTTTCAACGGGGGGAAGGAACGGCTCAAGAGCTCTCAGACCTTGCGCCAATTCTTCATAATGAGCAGATTGGTGAAGCATTTGAGCATGTGAAGGAGAGGGCGGCTGTAGAGGATCTGCTGGCACTGGCGCCGTTCCTGAGCGAGGAGACTCTCGATTCATGCGCCAAGCAGATGTATGAAAGGGAAGGGATGGAGCCCTTGCTGAAGCTGGCCCCGTTTGTCAGTGATGAAGCATTGGACGAGCTGGCCAAGCTCGTATATGCCGCAGAAGGTCTGAAGGCACTGGTGGAATTCGCTCCATTTATAAGTGATGAGATGCTGGATGAACTTGCAGAGACTGTCTTGATGCAGGAAGGTTCGGAGGCACTGGTAGCCCTCGCTCCATTTATAAGCGACGAACAACTGGACCAACTTGCTGTAGCTATTTCTACAAAAGAAGGCGTTAAAGCGCTCCTGCCCCTCGCCCCGTTCCTCAGTGAGGAAATTCTGGATAGCCTTGCTGTGCAAGCCTTCAACAAATAACGGCTTTATCCTATACCCAGCAACAGCCGGTACTCTTTCAGAGCATCCGGCTTTTTGGTATGCCTTTATTCCATTTCACGGAGCCTTTCGACGATCGGGCTGCAGGCGAGCGGCTTATAGGCGCTTAAGGTGATGAGATAAGAGAGGACTGCCAGGATCGGGATGATCAGAATAAACGGCAGCCACATCATCCGGAATTCCATGTAGGCCATCCCTGCGGCAATACCCCTGGCGGTGCAGTAAGTCAGCAGCACACCTATAGTAGAGGTAAGCAGCGCAGTGAGAAGCACGGTGTACATGCCTTCGTAGACGAGCATACGTTTGAGCTGCTGTTTGGTCATTCCAATGCTCTCTAGAACGGCAAATTCATGCCTGCGGGCGATCACTCCGGTCAGGACAGAATTAATATAATTAAGCAGGCCAATAAGTGCAATTACGAGACTCAGTCCATACCCTATAATCTGAAAAATACGGATATTATCGCTTAACTCCTCCCTGTAGTCTTCTCTTGATTTCAGCTGAAGAGCATCCAGCGGGCGGATAGCCTCCCTGATCAATTGCCCCGTTTCATCAAGCTTGCCGGGGGCTGCATTCAGAGTAAGCGAGAGGATGTCTGCCGGAGTCCCGCTCTCCAAAGTGGCTTGCCGGAGTTCGGCTGCAGGCAAAAAGGCATTGTAGCCGTTACCGAAATACGTTTGACTGGTTGCTGCATAGAAAGCATTATATTTCAGCACGGCCATCACTTCGTACCTCCTCTTTAATCCGGAATAGCTGATAGTATCCCCGGGATGATAGTAGCTTGTATAAGCACCTGGCCCTGTAAGAGTCTCCGCCACCAGTATGTAATCTCCGGAATCGAATTGTTCCCTGTTAAAGTGACCTTCAAGTATATCCTGATCTGCGAGATCGTACCAGCCGGAATCAAGCCCGTAGAGCTGGGTATGAACTTTGGCGGGAAGGGCAGAAGGAGTGGCTGAAGACTCGGCTGAAGCACGGACGGAATCATCCGGAGGATAAGAGAAGAGGGTATAATATACTTTATCGATACTTTCCACACCGTCCAGATGCTTCAGCTTCGCACACAGTTCCTCGGACAGCTCGGTTTCATTGACTGAGCGTTCCCCCTCCTGCTGGATAATTCCCTTGTTGTGAATCATATAATCTCCATGAATATATGCACTGAGATATTTATTGACATCCATGGAGGAGATCACCGTAAATATCGTATTAAATAGCAGAATGCTTAAGAAGAGCGAGGATAACATCAGGCTCAGCTTCTTCTTGCTCCGGAACAGGTTGGAGAACGACATCCGGTATAGTCTGGCTCCATGCTTGGATGGCTTGAAGGTTCTTTTTTCGCTATTCTGAACGCCTGAGAATTTAACGGCTTCCACCGGAGCGATGTCCGCTGCCAGCCGGCCTGGCTTATGCGCTGCGATCCACACGGTCAGGAAGGAGAAGAGGGCTGCCCCTGCAAATATCCATGGACTGGATGATAGAGAATTTCCTTTAACCTCCCCTGATAGCGAAGTAGTCAGAGGTGTAACCCATCTGCCGGTCATATAGCCGGAGCCAAGGCCGAACGGCAGGGCAATAAGGTACAACAGCCTGGCTTGAATAGCGATGATTCTCCTCAGTTGTCTCGGGGTGGTGCCAATCATTTTCAGCAGGCCGTAGAACTTCACATCCCGGACCACTGAAATATAAAAAATATTGTAAATAAGCAAGTAGCCGCTAAGCATAATGATAAAGATAACTGCGGCATATGGAAGGATATTCTCAACATTGTCCGCCAAAGATACGCTGGAGTATGCCCAATTGATCCCGATGGGAGCCGTAATCCTCGTATCAGCCAGAATCCTGTTCAGTTTTTTCTCAATATGAAATGAATTGTTGAACATGACACTCAGTTCTGAGGTGTTTACGTAGGATCCGCTTTCCTTCGATTGTACGGGATCAATGTCTGAGAGGTTTTTATCGGTAAAGGCCTTGGACACAAAAGCCAACCCTGCCATCGCCAATTGCTTGTCCGCTTCATAATAGCCCGACAAGGTGAATTTCCGGTTAATGATCCGTTCTCCGGTATCGATCTGCAACGTGATTTCCTTCCCTAGCTCCGGCTGCACCCCTAGCTTGCCCAGAACCCAGGTATTCAGGGCAACCTCATTCTCTCCGGCAGGCAATCCCCCTTCAACGAATTCTATGAAGCCATGATCAGCGTAATTCTGGTCAACCTGCAGCACCTCAACCCGGTCCTGGTCGAATGCTTTATTATGCAATATGCCGGAATGAAGGGAGAGGGCGGATTGTTTAATGGAAGGGTGCTTCAGCAGCGTCTCCACTTGTTCCGGGCTAAGATATTTAAACCCTCCGTGAAAGTCACTTCCGACTGTCTTCATCTGTGCGTATTGCATGGATTGGTTAATGCTCAGAGCCATGGTGAAAATGGAGGTGATGAGCAGTGTAGTCAGTATAATGGCGCAGATGGCAGCCAGATTCCGCAGCCTGTTGGCTCTCAGGCTAGCCATCGCCAGATTTAATATGCTCTTCCGGTTGTTCGTCGCGATCATAACCGGCTCTCCCCGGGGGCCTGCGTCGATCCCGAGGCAAGCCTGCCGTCCTCAATGCGGATGATCCGGTCCGCCATCTGTGCAATGCTCTCGTTGTGTGTGATCATTACAATGGTCTGGTCGAATTTGGCACTGAGCTGTTTCAGCAGGATAAGTACCTCCTGGCTGGTCCTGCTGTCCAGATTGCCGGTGGGCTCATCGGCCAGAATAATGGAAGGTTTGGTAGCAAGTGCTCTTGCGATGGCTACACGCTGCTGCTGGCCTCCGGAGAGCGCAGAAGGCAGGTTACCAACTTTCTCCTGAAGCCCCAGACTTGAGATAATCAGGTTCAGATATTCCTGGTCAATCTGGCCTCCGTCAAGCTCAATGGGCAGGACGATATTTGCCAGCACACTCAGGATCGGCACCAGGTTATAACTCTGGAAGACAAATCCTACAGAACGGCGTCTGAAGATGGTCAGCTTCTCATCACTCATCTGAAAAATATCATGCCCGTTGACATAAACCTTGCCCTCTGTAGCCCGGTCCAGACCGCCGAGCATGTGAAGCAGCGTGCTTTTTCCGCTGCCGCTCGTGCCTACGATTGCCACGAACTCCCCTTTTTCTACATTTATAGACACGTCGTCCAGGGCCTTGACCGTATGTTCTCCTTTTCCATAATATTTCTTGAGATTCTCTATTCGTAGAATAGACATGTTATCTTCCTCCTGTGCGTATGTTCGTATCCACATCTACAAGGTATCAGACAAATCTAACAGGAGAGTGTCTGAAATCTGACGGAATGGACATATTCAGAATAGCGGTAGGAAGATCGAGAACACAGTGCCTTGTCCGGGAACAGAAGCAGCTTTCATATGTCCGCCTTGAGCGGTGATGATCTCCCGGGCCAGGAAGAGCCCAATTCCCACACCTTCTGCATCGCGCACATTCTTTCCCCGGTAGAACCTCCTGAAGATTTGGGGCAGCTCTTCCTGGGAGATTCCAAAGCCGGTATCTGCGATATCCAGGCGTATAAACATCTCATTCGCTTCCGCAGTGATATGGATGCTGCCCCCTGGTTCTGAATATTTCACAGCATTCTCCAGCAGATTGGATAACACTTCGGTTGTCCATTTGGGGTCGTAGCACGCTGTGATGTGAGGTTCACAGTTTATACTGATAGTGATGCGGCTGTTCTCTGCCTGGATGAGGATCTGGGAGACTGCTTCAGAAACCGCACGGATCACAGGACAAGGCTCCATGCGCAAAGAGATCATGCCTGTCTCCAGCCTGGACAGTTTGATCAGGGATTGGATCAGCCAGTCGAGTTTTTCCGACTGTTTTTTAACTTGTACAGCAAGCTGAAGCGTATGTTCATCATTCACCAGACTTTCCTCAAGCAACTGGCTGTAGATCATAATATTGGATAAGGGCGTTTTGGTCTGGTGGGAGATGTCGGAGATCAGTTCTTTAATTTTGTTCTTTTCCGTTTCCAGATTCTGTCCGTTCACTCTTGCAATCTCTATGTACCGCATTAATTTATGTTCTATGGAGGAGAGAAGGGTTTCTTCATAATTATAGGTGGGCTCACGCCCGTGAGTAGCATTGTCTACCAATGTCTCTACCTTTCCCATGAAAGAAGTGACCATATTCCTGAGCGACCGGTACCAGGCAACTCCAAGGATTAGCATGCAGATGATGAATAGAAGAGAGAATCCAAGCAGCGATGAACCGGTGATCTCCAGCAATATAATACAAGTCACATATACCAGAACCAGAATGGTAAAAGCAGCAGCGAATGCCACATTCACCAATTGGTTATGCGGAAGCCGTTCTTGTCTCTTCATAGAACAGGACCTTCTGTCCATGTATACCCTAAACCATATACAGTTTTGATATATTGAGGCGAAGAGGGTTCTTCTTCGATCTTGGCCCGCAATCTTTTGATGGCTACCGTTAGTGCATTCTCATCCACGAATACTGCCTCCTGGCTCCACGTTCTGTCGATCAGCTGCTCACGGGTCAGAATGTTTCCTCTATTCGTTACCAGTATGCGCAGCAGTTTCTGTTCGGATTTGCTCAGCAGCAGCGGCCGGCCGTTCTTGAAGTACTCCATTTTGCCAAAATCAAATTCAAGCAGGCCTACAACGATCCTCTCATGGGTAAGCGCATCACTCCTTCTCAGGACGGCCATTACCCTGGCCCGCAGAATCATCAGACTGAACGGTTTGGTAATATAATCATCAGCCCCCAGAGCAAACCCCGTTACAATATCCGGTTCCATGTCGTTGGCCGTCAGGAAGATAATCGGTACCTGCGAGGTTCCGCGGATTCTTTCGCAGTAATCCAGTCCGCTTCCGTCCGGAAGGTTCACATCCAGCAGAATGAGATCAATTTGGGTGGAGGAGATAATCTGATCAGCCATTGCCAGTGAATAGGCTTGTTCTATATGCAATTCATTATGGGCCAGTGACAGGGCTATCCCCTTGTTCAAGCTTTGATCATCTTCAACGATGAGTAGTGTCTTCATGGGCATGACTCCTTTAGTAATCAGGTATTCTCCCAATATTATGGCCAACCCTGGAATATCCTGCAAGTGGGGCGGGGCAGTCTTGATTCGTCGGACAATAAAAAGGCATCTCTATGGTAGAAATTCACCTTGAACTTCTTGTCCTCAAAGCTTTGGACTACTTGTATCTCCCTCGGCAAACCCCAGTGTAGCGATCTTCATTACATATATGTACATCCATGAGCTGTTGCTTACATCGCTGAAGCTGAACTTCTCCGCATCTGCAGGAAGCAGCAATAGATTATATTCAGGATGTATAGCCGCTTCCAGTCCTGCAACCATCCCCGACTAAGGTCCAGTACATAAAACCGTCCACAGTCTGTTTTGAAAGATGCGGGATTGCCCTAGAATAAGGATATAAGAAAGAGAGCAGCGAAAGGCGGTGATAACAAATGCAAAGAAACAAAGGTAACGGACTTGCGATTGCGCTGATTGTAATTGGAGCGGTAATGCTGCTTGGCATTCTGCCTCACTTGATTTCAGGAATCTTCGGTATCCTGTTCCCGGCAGTGCTGGTTGTGCTCGGATACTACGGAATTAAGAGCGGCCGCAAGATTATCGGCTGGGTGGTGCTGTTCATCGGTGTCATGTCTCTGATCTCCAAGCTTTCCTGGATTATCGGTCCGCTGCTGGGTATTGCTCTGGTAGTGTGGGGCATCTCGGTACTGAGGGGCAAACAAAGCAGAACATACTAATACACACAGTCCATACTTATTAAGAAGCAGGGAGGGAGCAGGAAATCATGAGTGTTTTTCGCAGAATGAGGGACATCACCGTAGCCAACTTGAATGAACGCCTGGAACAGAGCCAAGATCCGGTGAAGCTAATTGATCAATTTCTACATTCAACCCGTGAAGAGATCGGGGAGGCCGAGCGGCTGTACCAGCAGTACGCTTCTCATACGAAGCAATTGCAGCAGCAGGTGAATCAGGCCACCGCCATGAGGAACAAACGTGAAGAGCAGGCGCTCCTCGCACTCAAGGCAGGCGAAGATCATCTGGCCAAGCTGGCATTGCAGGAGAAGATTATCCACGAGGAAAAGCTGGAGCAATACAGCGGGCTGCTGGAGACGAGTCAGCAATCACTTTTCGAACTGGAATCCCAGCTGAACGAGCTCAAAATGGAGTATCAGACGGTATACAGCAAACGTCAGTTCTATGCAGCACGGATGGAGTCGCTGCGGCTGCAGCAGCGCATGAATCAAAGAGCCGGCGCTTTTGGCGGCGGAGATGTTCCCAAAATGTTCGGCCGTCTGGAAGACAAGATGTCCGACTGGGAGCTTGAAGCCAAAAGCCTGAGCGACTTGCGCCGGATGGGACAGGAATATGCGGTGCAGGCCGGAGAGACCGTGGCCACCGTACTCGAAAGAGAAATGGCCCGTCTAAAGGAGAAGCTGAACAATGATGGCAGAAAGGAGTAGTAGTATGACCCGATTGTATCGTTCAACAAGAGACAAGGTAATGACAGGGCTGGCAGGCGGATTGTCCGAGACTCTCGGCATTGACTCTACACTGTTCCGGATTCTGCTGGTGATCAGTATTCCATTTAGCGGTGGAGCTACAATCCTCGTATACTTTATCGCAGCAATGGTGATTGCCAAGGAGCCTAACCAGTACAATCCCTTCGGTCCCGGACCCGGTGCGCCGGGTGGCCCGTACGGTGGACCTTACTCCGGCGGACCTGAATATGGCCGCGGACCACAGGCTCCGCACCAAGGACCTCAGGGATATGGCCCCTATGGCGGACAGCCGGGCTACAATCCCGGTTATGACAAGGCAGGCGCTCACGCAGCTCCCGATTCTGGCCTGGATGCCATGATGAAGGATATCGAGAAGAAGGCACTGCAAAAAGAAGTGGAAGAGCTCAAACAAAAACTTGCTAAATACGAGAAGGGAGAAGTGTGAATTATGGGAGTATTCAAACGGATTAAAGATATGACTAAGGCATCGGTAAATGATATGTTGGATAAGGTGGAGGACCCGATTGTGATGCTTAATCAGTATCTGCGCGATATGGAGGCTGAGATTCATGAGGCTGAAGTAACGGTAGCGAAGCAGATGGCTAATGAACGCCGTATGAAACAGCGTGTGGACGAAGCTGCCAAGGTAGCCGGACAACGCGGGGCACAGGCTGAGCTTGCGCTGAAGAACGGGCAGGAGGAAGTTACCCGTAAGCTGCTGGAAGAGAAAATCTACTTCGACCAGAAGTTTACCGAGTATGGCGAGCTTCACGCACAGGCTGAAGTACAGGCCAAGGAACTGGTGCAGCAGCTGCATGATATGAAGGATGAGTTCTACAAGATGCGCAACAAACGCAATGAACTGGTATCCCGCGCTCAGATGGCTAAGGCCAAGAAGCAAATGTCCCAGATCAGCAGCGTACATTCCATTGAAAGCGGAAGTGCCTCCCTTGGCTTCCACCGCATGGAAGAAAAGATCATGCAGCTCGAAGCGGAAGCAGATGTGATGCGCGCTCCGTATAGCCCTTCGGCAACCGCATATGCTAAGCCGGTAGATCCTGAGAAGGAACTGAAAGTGGAAGAGCAGCTTGCCGCACTAAAGAACAAGCTGAACTCAACCCCAGCAGCCCCTCCTTTGAATAAAAAAGAACAATAATCCCTGTTCCTAAAGAACAGCCGGATATGATATGCTGATCAAGGTAAAGCCATACGGTATGGATTCTCCATACCGGTATGGCTTTTGTAGCGGATGCAGTATTCTGAAGGTGTAGCCTTGTGAAACTCAGCTAATGCTTACGAAGTAAGTTTTGCTTCGCAAAACTCTAAGGAGGTGCGTATATGGATAAACGGAACCGTTTGATTGCCATCGGATTGATTGGTGTAGGCTGTTTGATGATATTTGGCAAATGGATCGGCTTCTTTTCCTTTGTCGCACTCCTGTTGCTGCTGCTGGGAATCTACCGGACGACGTCTGGCAAGGTCAAGCAAGGCTATAAGCTTATGGGAGTCGGGGCGGTACTCCTGCTCCTGGACCATTTGCTGCTGGTGCTTGGCATCTGCCTGCTTTCACTGGGGATGTTCTTTGTCAAATCGAAAAGAATGCAGCGTAAGGCCGGGTTTGTGCAGAAGCAAAGCTTTTCTTCCAGATTTGACTGGGACCTCTCGCCCTGGGTGATGCGCAGCCTGAGCGCCTGGCATGTGCTGGGTGAGGTGGATGTGGACCTTTCACTGGCTATGGCGGAGGAGCAGGAGACGATTATGCTGTACCAGGGGATTTTTGGCGATGTGGATATTCTGTTGTCTGAGGATTACGGGGTGGAGATTGAGGCATTCGTGCTGTTCGGCTCAATTGAGTCCGGCAGTAACCGCGATACGGGGATGCTGAACCGGCTGAACTGGAAGTCTCCCAACTATGACAGCTGCGAGCATAAGGTGAAGTTTAACATTTCTTATCTGATGGGGGATCTGGACGTACGCTTCCCTTAAGGGTATGTTAGACGAAGAGAAGGGAGGGCTCCCGGCATGGACAAAAAAAGCAGTAACATGGTAACGCGCAGTATGGGCGAGGGAGCTCTGTTCTCTTTTATCATGCTGCTCGTTATTACATATATTATGTATACATATGGCTTACTACGGCCATTCGAGGATTGGCAGGTTGGCGTAAGGACAGGGTTGACGCTAATTCTGCTGCCGATGGCTTTCGGAATCGGATACGGCTTCTATCAGGGCTTCCGCAGCAAGCGTAAGCTGGAATTACTGCGGGCCACCTTGGTCGCCTGGGAGAAAGGCAATCTCACCCCGGCTATGCCGGACCTCGGCAACGATGAACTGGGGCGGCTCGGGGAACAGCTCGGGCGGATCAGCGGCAAGTGGGAGAATCAGGTCAATACGCTGCAGCGCCTCTCCACCAATAATGCGAAGCTTGCCGAGCAGGCTCGGGTCACGGCAATCATCGAGGAGCGGCAGCGGCTGGCACGGGAGCTGCATGATGCGGTATCGCAGCAGCTGTTCGCCATCTCGATGACGGCAACGGCCGTAGGCCGGACGCTGGAGAAGGACTTCGACAAGGCACAGCGGCAAATCACGCTGATCGAGGAGATGTCTGCAGTAGCCCAGTCGGAGATGAGGGCACTGCTGCTGCATCTGAGACCGGTGTACCTGGAAGGCAAGGGGCTGGAGGAAGGTCTGCAGGAGCTGATTAAGGAACTGAAGATCAAGGTTCCGATTGATATTCTGTTCGAGATGGATCAGGGTGTAGAGCTCTTGAAGGGCGTCGAGAATCACTTGTTCCGTATTGTACAGGAGGCCATCTCGAATACGCTTCGTCATGCCAAAGCGGAGAAGATGGAGATCCGCCTCCACCGCCGGGGCGATACGGTCCGGCTGACGCTGCGCGATGACGGAATCGGCTTCGAGATGGATGACAGCAAGCAGACCTCCTACGGTCTGTCGAATATGCAGGAGCGGATTACAGAGATCGGAGGCTCGATCCAGTTCATCACCGCTCCCGGCAAAGGCTTGCGGATCGACATTACCGTACCGGTAGTCAATGAATAGGGGGCAGGTGTAACAATGGAGATAGAAGAAGATGATGCAATCAAGGTCCTGCTGGTAGACGATCATGAGATGGTCCGGATTGGACTTGCTGCGGTGCTCGGCACCGAGGATGGCATTGAAGTCGTCGGGGAAGCGGGAAGCGGTGAGGAGGGCATCCGTCTGGCCCAGGAGTACACGCCGGATGTGGTGCTGATGGATCTGGTGATGGACGGCATGGATGGAATCGAGACGACTAGACAGCTGCTGAAGCTGTACCCGGACTGTAAGGTGATTGTATTGACCAGTTATTTGGATGATGAGAAAATGTATCCGGTGATTGAAGCGGGAGCCTTCAGTTACCTGCTCAAAACCTCACGGGCCAGCGAAGTCGCAGATGCGATCCGGGCAGCTGCAAGAGGCCAGTCTGTGCTGGAGTCGCAGGTGGCTTCCAAGATGATGAACCGGTTCCGTTCCAATGCAAGAGGAGAGGCACCGGCCTACAAAGAGCTTACTGAACGCGAGATGGAAGTTCTGAAGCTGTTAGCTCAAGGCAAGTCTAACCAAGACATTGCCGATCAATTAATTATTGGGATCAAGACGGTGAAATTCCATGTCACGAATGTCCTTGCCAAGCTGGGGGTTGAAGACCGGACCCAGGCGGCTATTTATGCATATAAGAATGGACTGGCGGAGTAGGCCCGGTCTATGGAAGCCATGGAGCACTTTCAAGCGAATCCGCCCGGATGAACTTGGAAGTGTTTTTGCATGCATTCGTATATCCTTCTCTGAAATTGGATAACCTGTCTAGTAGATTACTAGATCGGTTGAGAGGGAGATGCGAAGTGGGGAATAAAGGGCAGAGTAAGGGGATACTGGTGTTGGTGCTGGCGGGGATATGTGCGCTGATGCTGCTGAGCGGGTTCCGCAGCGCGGAACCCGCAGGAAGAAGCGGGGTACAGAGTACTGTTGCTTCTGCCGGTGCCGGAGAACTTCAGGAATCCCTTGCTCTGCTGACCACACTAGGCGGCCAGGCCTCCGCTCCGGGAGCACCGCTCCGGCTCGTATTGAAATGGCAAGGGGAGTACAGCGGCGCAGCGTCTGCTGAGGCTGCCGTACAGAGCCTTGCCACGCGGCTTGGGCTGGGTGAAATGAGCAGCGCAGATGATGAAGGGCACCGGGCCTGGCGTTCTGGTGCGCAGCTCAGTGGAGGTACACAGATCTCCCTATTCTGGAGTGAGCTTGGTGGTGGACGCAGCTACTGTATTGTTACTCTGGAGACGGCGGATCTTCTGAGCTCGCCGGAGCTGCCGGACGCAGCGGCTGACGCCGGACGGGCAATGCTGCAATCGGGCATTGCTGCGGAGTGGAATGCTTCGCTGCAGGCACCTGCGAAGGAGCAGGGCGGAACACAGGCAGCACTCCTGGCTACGGAGCGGCTACTGAATGCGCAGTTCCCCGGTATTCAGGCAGAGGAGAGCTACGCCGATGTCTCTACATCCAGTCATTCTTACAGTGTGCCGGGTCTTCAGCGCACAGTCAGCAGCGGTAGCCACAGCCTGGCCCTCCAGCTGGCAGTTCACAAGAACGTCAACGCGGACGAGAACCGGATAACTCTTGGAATGCCATTAATTACAATCGAATACTGAGGTTAAGTGACGTAATATAAGCGTAATCCGGTGAAGGCATAAGAAAGAGTAATGGAAAAGTGCGAAATCCCGAGAAAAACTGTCAGGAATGTGATGGCATCCTCCGTGCAATTATGATAAAATGACATCACGCCTATAGTCGTATGTTGTCTTATACTAGGCGTTGAGAATGAATGTCAACTATATTACATACAGAGAGATGAGGAGCCATGGCTGAAAATCAAACCCTTGATGCACTGCATACACCCGGTGCTGTATTCTTTATCTTCGGGGCAACCGGAGATCTGGCCCGGCGTAAGCTTTTCCCGGCGATTTACAGTTTGTACCGTGAAGGCAAGCTGACCCAAGATTTTGCGGTCATTGGCGTGGCTCGGCGTCCCCGCACCCAGAATGAATTCCGGGAAGATGTGAAGGAATCCATCCGCGAGTTCTGCCGTTATCAGGCAGGAGATGCTGCGGAATGGAACGAGTTCGTAGAGCATTTTGAATACAAGTCACTCGACATCAATAATATTGACGGCTTCCGTGAGCTGAATGAGCAGACGGAGCTGCTGGAAGAGAAGTTCAATATTCCGGGCAACCGCATGTTCTATCTGGCGCTTGCACCTGAGTTGTTCGGCAGCGTATCCTTCAACCTTAAGGCAGGCGGGATGCTGCAGGCCAAAGGCTGGAACCGTCTGGTCATCGAGAAGCCGTTCGGCTATAATCTCGAATCCGCTGAGGAACTGAACGAACAGATCCGCCAGGTCTTCAAGGAAGAGGAGATTTACCGGATTGACCACTACCTGGGCAAGGAAATGGTTCAGAATATTGAAGTGATCCGGTTCGCCAATGCCTTCTTCGAGCCGCTGTGGAACAACAAGCACATCGCCAACATTCAGATTACACTCGGCGAGACAGTGGGTGTGGAAGAGCGCGGCGGGTATTACGACCATGCGGGGGCGCTGCGCGATATGGGCCAGAACCATATTTTGCAGCTGCTGACGATGATCGCTATGGAACCGCCTAGCCGTCTGCTGGCTGAAGATATCCGTGATGAGAAGGTGAAGGTTCTACGTTCGCTGCGTCCTTACGCTACCGCTGATGAAGTCCGCGAGAACGTAGTCCGGGGCCAATACACTCAAGGTCTCTACAAGGGCAAGACGCTTCCGGCTTATCGCCAGGAAGACAAAGTGGACCCGGAATCGAATACAGAGACGTACTTCGCAGCCCGTGTATTCGTGGATAACTTCCGCTGGGCCGGAGTTCCCTTCTATATCCGTACCGGCAAACGCCTGCCTGTGAAGACCACGGAAGTGGTTGTAGAATTCAAAGGAATGCCGACCAATGTCTACTTGGGCCAGAAGCACAAGCTCGAGCCGAACCTGCTCGTCATCCGCGTCAATCCGATGGAAGGCATCTACGTGAAGATCAATGCGAAGAAGCCGGGCTCGGAATCCGAGATTCAGCCGCTGGCTATGGATTTCTGCCAGAGCTGCATGATCGGCATCAACTCGCCGGAGGCTTATGAGCGTCTGCTGCATGATGCTGCACGCGGCGATTCCACCTACTTCACCCGCTGGGATGAAGTATCCTCGGCCTGGTCCTTCGTGGACCGGATTGCCAAGGCTTGGAAGGAAGAGAGCAACGACTTGGCTTCCTATCCTGCGGGCTCCTGGGGTCCGGTTGAAGCCGACCAGCTGCTTGCCGGAGAAGGCTTCCACTGGTGGCCGGTCAACGGCCAGGATGAAGACAATGTGGTCTGGCAGGTTAACCGCTAGATCCTGAATAGAGTACCGATGAAGATCCCCTTGCATATTGCTGCAGGGGGATCTTTTGTACACAATATTACAAGATATTTGACAACAGCCGCTTTTTTGTAGATAATCTCTGCCGGATTTTGCTATACTGAGAAGGATGCTTTCAACATAAAGATTTCTAAGCCTAGCGCTATAGATGATCCCATACATGGTAAACGTTACGTTCAAGAAATATACGTTGAATCTCTAAGGAAAGGATCTGAATCCATGAATAGCAGTCCGATTTGATCGATCCGGCAATAGAGGCAGAAGTAAGCATGAATTTATAGATGAAGGGATATGTGCAATGAATAAAGCAACGGACCACAAGCTTCAGAGTGAAGTAGACAAACGCAGAACCTTTGCGATTATTTCCCACCCGGATGCGGGTAAAACCACACTGACAGAGAAACTGCTGCTCTTCGGAGGCGCCATCCGTCTGGCAGGTACAGTCAAAGCCCGTAAGGCAAGCAAGCACGCCACCAGTGACTGGATGGAAATTGAGAAGCAGCGCGGAATCTCGGTTACGTCCTCTGTGATGCAGTTTGATTATCTGGACCACCGGGTGAACATTCTGGATACTCCGGGTCACCAGGATTTCAGTGAGGACACGTACCGTACGCTCACTGCGGCTGACAGTGCGGTTATGCTGATCGACGTAGCCAAGGGTGTAGAAACACAGACAATCAAGCTGTTCCAGGTCTGCGCGAAGCGCGGCATTCCAATCTTCACCTTCATTAATAAGCTGGACCGGGAAGGCCGCAGCCCGTTTGATCTGATGGAGGAGCTGGAGAATGTGCTGGGCATCCGCTCGGTGCCGATGAACTGGCCGATTGGGATGGGCCGTGAGCTGTGCGGCGTCTATGACCGGATGAAGAATCAGGTTGAGCTGTTCCAGGGCGATGACCACTCCGTGATTAAGGTGCAGAAGGTGGAGAGCTATCGCGACCCGATTATCCGTGAGATGGCGGGGGAGTACCTGCATGATCAATTATGCGCCGATTTGGAGCTGCTGGATGTAGCGGGCGATCCTTTTGACTATGAGAAGGTGCTGCGCGGGGAGATTACTCCTGTATTCTTCGGCAGTGCCATCAACAACTTCGGTGTACAGACATTCCTGGATAATTTCCTGGATCTTGCCCCTAAACCTGAACCACGCCGCAGTACAGCTGGCTCTATAGAACCGACGAATGAGAAATTCACCGGCTATGTATTCAAAATCCAGGCGAACATGAATCCTGCACACCGTGACCGTATCGCCTTCCTGCGTATCGTGTCCGGTAAGTTCGAGCGCGGGATGAGTGTGAAGCATGTACGTGCCGGCAAAGACATCAAGCTGTCCCAGCCGCAGCAGTTCCTTGCCCAGGACCGGGATATTGTTGAAGAGGCGTATCCGGGGGATATTATCGGTCTGTTCGATCCGGGTATCTTCCGGATTGGCGACACGCTCAGTCAGGCTGGAGATATGGAGTTCGATGAGCTGCCGACCTTCTCGCCGGAGATTTTCTCCAAAGTCACCATTAAGAATGCACTGAAGTCGAAGCAGTTCCAGAAGGGAATTGACCAGCTGACCGAAGAGGGTATGATCCAGGTGTTCCGTACCGTCAATTTCGACGATATTCTGCTGGGTGTAGTGGGACAGCTGCAGTTCGAGGTGTTCGAGTACCGCATGAAGGGTGAGTATGGCGTGGATGTACAGCTGCAGCGTATGAGCTACCAGTTCGCACGCTGGATCGTGGATGAGAACAAGCCGGATGCCAGCAAGTTCCGGATCAACTCCACTCTGGTTACGGACAAGAAGGGCAATTACGTAGTGCTGTTCGAGAATGAATACGCCATGCGGACCGCGATTGAGAAGAATCCGACCGCTAAGTTCCTGGAGACTGCGCCTTGAAGGGTGTAATAGAAGTAAGCTGAGCAGTTAAGCATATGTATGATTAGGCTATAAAAAACCTCCGCCTCCACCTGTGCAGCAGCACGGTGGGGTGCGGAGGTTTTTGGCGGGATGGGCCTCCTCTAGGAGGTGATGGACCCTGGTGTAAGCTTGTCCAGATGTCTGTGCAGCATAGAGAGAACCCGGTCCTGCTTGGCAGGGTCGAGGTCCTTCCATATCATCTCAAAGACGACACCCAGTCCGGGAAGCGCGGCTTCCGGCCCGTCTACGGAATTCTCAATGACCTCCCGCAGACCTTCCTCGGACTGGCCGTGCACCTTGTGAATGATGGCCTGGCGCAAATCAAGGGTGACTGGCATAATCGGCCTCCTTAAAGTTTTGTGAGCATCTGCTTCCTGAATCAGCATCGCAAAACTGACTTCGAAAGCAGGGGCTTAGTCAGGTAAGCAGCCTTCTTATAAGGTGCCCTGCGGGAGCGCTGAACATTCAAGTTTATAACGGCTTATGCTATACTGTGTGAGATGTATTATTACGTGCGGGAGGGACAAGGCTTAATGGCAAAAAAACAGTATGCCATCATCGGCATGGGGCGTTTCGGCTCAAGTGTGGCCAAAGCGCTCAGCGGGATGGGTTATGAGGTGCTGGCCATTGATGCGGATGAGCAGCGCACCCAGGAAATCTCCAATATTGTGACGCATGCCGTATCTGCGGACTCCACGGATGAAGAGGCGCTGCGTGCGCTTGGCATCCGTAACTTCGATGTGGTGGTAGTCGCCATCGGTGAGGATATTCAGGCCAGCATTCTGACAACGCTGATCTTGAAGGATCTGGGCGTGCCTGCCATTATCGCCAAAGCCAAAAGTGAGCTGCACGGCAAGGTGCTGGGCAAAATCGGAGCAGATAAGGTGATCTATCCGGAGCGGGACATGGGGATGCGGGTGGCGCATCATCTCGCTTCTCCGAACATCCTCGATTATATCGAGCTGTCACCGGAGTACAGCATTCTCGACATGAAGGTCTCGGGACCCATGCTGGGCAAAAACCTGCAGGAGCTTGACATCCGCGCCAAATTTGGCTGCAATGTCATGGCTATCCGCCGGGGCGAGGAAATGAATATCTCCCCCAGAGCGGAGGACCGCCTGACCGATGGTGATGTCCTTGTCATTGTCGGACGGAAGGATAACCTGACGAAGCTGGAAATGGCTTATCAATAGGAATCTGTAAGCAACAGAAAGGTAGGACCCTATGGAAATTATGTCGCCGCAGAACACGCGGGTGAAGGAATGGGCCGGACTGCAGGAGAAGAAGCACCGTGACCGGTCCGGTAAATATATCGTGGAAGGCATTCATCTGGTGCAGGAGGCGCTGCAAACCGAAGCGGATGTGGAATGCCTGGCTTTTGACCTCGATAAAGGCATGCCGTCTGAGCTGAAGCTGCTGCTTCAGGCCGTACAGGGCATGGAGGTCATCGGCGTGTCAGCAGCGGTGGTTGCCAAGTGCAGCAGCACAGGTACACCGCAACCGGTGTTCGCCATTGTGCGGAAGGAACAGAAGGGGATAGAGGCGATTCTGGCGAAGCCGGACAGCCTGGTTGTGGTCCTGGACGGGGTCCAGGACCCCGGCAATGTAGGCACCATCATCCGCAGCGCGGATGCAGCGGGTGCGGACGGTGTGATCCTCGGTCAGGGCTGCGCTGATCTCTTCAACCCGAAGACCATCCGGTCCACGATGGGCTCGATGTTCCATCTCCCGGTAGTGGAGGGAGAGCTAAGTACCATTCTCCCGCAGGCACGGGAGGGCGGAGCGCTGCTGGTCAGCACCTCGCTGACGGCGGAGGATTCCTGCTACACCCATGATTTTCACGGCAGCCAGTGGCTGCTGATCGGCAGCGAAGGCCAAGGCATCTCGCCCGAGACAGCCCGTCTAGTCGACAAAAGCATCCTCATCCCGATGGCCGGCCGCGCCGAATCACTAAACGCCGCGATGGCGGCAACGATCCTGCTGTTTGAGGGGATGCGGCAGCGGGGGAGATAGTGAATATGTGAATAAAAGCCCGCACTCGGCCTATCAGGCCAGAGTACGGGCTTTTCATTGTTCAGAGGACATCCTGTCCGTTTTCGCTTTCTGTGTAGATGGAGATCAGCACAATCGCGGTGTCCTGACCCGTATTTTTGACGGAATGGGGGGTGCAGGCATTCCAGCTAAAGGAATCACCCTCGGTAAATTCGGCTCCGTCTTCCCCTTGCTGCGCGTAAATGGTCCCTTTAATGACGACATGGACCTCCTGACCTTCATGCGCATGGGGGGCATCCCCAATCATGGCACCGGGAGGGAACTCGACGATCGACATCCTGACGTTCTGGGTGGAGCTGAGGTGTTCGACCCTTAGTTCAGCTGCGCCGCTGGTGGTGATTCTCCGTTCATCCTTGCGGACGATCTGCATGCGTTCTTCTTTTTTTAGCAGCAAATAAGCAAGAGGAACCTTCAGAGCCTGGGCGATATTCTCCAGTGTAGCGATGGAAGGTGATGTCTTATTGGTTTCGACCTGGCTCATGAAGCCTTGGGAGAGGCCGGTAGTGTCGCATATTTGCGCGATGGTGATATTTTTCCGCTTGCGGATTGCCCGTATTGTAGCGCCGATATCCATGGGATCACACCTTCATAATATTTGTAATACTAAACTTATTTTCATATTAACAATTTCATTATTGACAAGTCAATGTCCCTTGCGATAAATTACTCATATAGAAAATATATTATTATAACTAATATTTAGATGATAATCTTCACTATGGAGGAAAATAAAATGAATCCTAAGTATTCATATGATGTTCACTTACCAGATAAGCTCGAGCAGGGCAGGAAATACCCGGTGATCTTTACTTTTCACGGCAAAGGCTCTAATGAGCGCAATATGTTCGGTCTGGTGGCGCCGCTGGCTGAGGAGTTCATTATTATCGGGGTTCGCGGGAATTTGCCGCTGGGTACGGGGTATCAATATTATGATTTGAAAGGCCTGGGCAACCCCATCCGCGAGATGTTTGACCAAGCTGTCAGCGATCTTGAGGCCTTCATTCACTATGCAACGCAGCAGTATCCGGTCGATCCGGACAGACGTTATTTGCTGGGCTTCAGCCAAGGAGCCATTCTGTCCATGACGCTTGCACTTACGATGGGGGAGCAGCTCAAAGGGATTGTCGCGCTGAATGGGTATATTCCTGATTTTGTGAAAATGGAGTATAAGCTCCGTAGTCTTAAAAACGTGTCTGTCTTCGCTTCGCATGGTGAATACGATTCAGTGTTCCCGGTCCGCATTGGCCATGAGACTGCCGCTTATCTTGAGGGGCAAACCGAACGGCTGGCCTTCAGACTCTATCCGTCCGACCATGGCGTAACTGAAGCTAACCAGCGTGATTTCTTGCAATGGCTCAAGCAGGATGCCGGATTAATTACTAATAAGGAGTGATTATCGATGATGCCTTCCTATTTTTTTGCGCACGGAGCTCCATCTATTGTTCTTGAAGATAATGCCTACACCAAGCTGTTAAAAGAGTTCAAGGACCATATGCCCAAACCGAAAGCCATCATTCTCTTCTCCGCTCATTGGGAGGAAACTGTACAGTCAGTGGGCGCAGCGGCAACGTACGATACCATTTATGACTTTGGCGGATTCCAGGACGAGCTGTACCAGATGACGTATCCCGCACATGGCGATCCGGCTCTCGTGGAGCAGATTCAGAAGCTATTGACCGCGGGTGGTGTGAAGAATGTCAGGGATGAACAAAGAGGACTCGATCATGGCGCATGGGCTGTGCTGAAGCTGCTCTATCCGGAGGCGGATATTCCGGTTGTAGCGATGTCTGTAAATCGTGATCTGCCTAATGCGCAGCAGTATGAGATCGGCAAGTCGCTGGCGGCGCTGCGTGAACAGGATGTGCTTATCATCGGCAGCGGGGGAACCGTTCATAATCTGCGGAGGTTGAACTGGAATTCGGATGAGGTCAACGGGTGGGCCGAGCAGTTCGATCGCTGGATTCAGGAGAAGGTGGAAGCATGGGATACAGAAGCGCTGTTCCAATACGAGGAGCTTGCTCCTTATGCGGAGATGGCGGTCCCAACGAGTGAGCACTTTATTCCGCTGTTTATCGCAATGGGAGCGGGAGACCCGGGGCGTAATGCGCAGCTGCTTCACCGGAGTTATCAGTATGGTAATCTAAGCTTGAGCTGCTGGCAGTTTAATTAAAATGTGGTGAACTCCGAATGCTCCGCTTCGGCAATCTCCTTGGCATACTTCCGAAATCAGGCATGCCAAGCTGTCGGGGAGGAAGGAATTTCCGGTCCACTTTTCAATACATTCTTGGTAAGGTAGGGGGGACTGCTATTCTGAAGAGGTGATGGTTATGCAAAAGAAACATTGTGCATTCTGCGATCAGATTGTTCCAATTACAGCAGACGGTGAGTACGATCAGTATATCGACTGCTCTTGCTCTCCTGGCGGAAGCTACAGCCTGCTTAGAGACAGCTATGAATCGATTCTTGCGCTCTCGTTCCAGCAGAAGCGAGACATGCTGCATCTGATCTCAGGTTATATCCGCGAAAAGACGGATTGTGGCGAGAAGGTGATCCTTGCGTTCAGCGATCTGGAGGATATTGTGGATGCCCCGGGTATTCCGGTAACGGCTGAGGATAAAGGAGACCGGCTGCTGCATTATCTGCATAGGCATTGTGATGTCCCCGGAGAGCCAGTAGTCATTCACCCTCTGTCCCGCAGCTACAATCTGACGTACTCGCCCAATCTGCAGGAACTGGTCTATATTATCGACAGGCTGCAAAATGAGGATCTGTTAATTAGGGAAGGTATGAATTTTACATTGACCCCCTTGGGGTGGGAGGAAGCAGTGGCAACAGCAGGAGGCCGGACCTTACAGAAATGCACCGTTCTTCTGCCGGATAATGAGAAGCTGCAGGCGGAGTGGCAGGACAAGCTTTGGTCCAAAATCGAGCAGTTTGGCTATTCACCCCGTTTGCTTGCCAGCAAGAACGAAGCTGCAAATTCTTTGGAGTCTGTGGCGGACAGCAAGCTGGTTGTTGCGGACCTCACAGGCCAGTCAGCTGAGGTGTATCTGGCAGCGGGCTATGCGCTTGGGCTGAACATTCCGGTAATCTGGACGGTAAGAAGCGATGAGGCCGATAAGTTAAGGATACATCTTCAGGAGATACGTCCTCTGGTTTGGGATACTGCGGAAGAGCTGATGGTATTGCTTCAGCAGAAACTTTTGAAATAATAGTTGCATAGTTGTTTGATCCATGTTATATTATAAAAGTTGCTGGTGACGCGGTGAGCGGCGCTGACAACGAGCTTGATCTTTGAAAACTGAACAACGAGTGAGTACCTGGAGATCACTTCGGTGAGATCCAAAATGAGAATGTAAATTCTCGTCAGATGTTTCAAAATGAGCAATCGCTCTTTCTAAATACCAATTTGGAGAGTTTGATCCTGGCT